>JAZBNU010000477.1:0-59525 GCA_036350815.1 Desulfopila sp. | reverse complement strand
GATCGAGAAAAACACTTGAAAGTTACTGCCATAGACTGATCTTTGCGCAGAAACCAGCCGCTCCTCCGCCCCGGCTGCCTCATCCCCCAGAGTGCTCAGGTCATCTTCCTATCATACGCCTCATGAATCAGATCAAGGAGATGGATGGCTTTCACCGCCAGTCCGGCGTGGTTTATGGTGTCCTGAAGCTGCATGATACAGCCGGGACAGGCGGTTGCCAAAAGGGTCGCACCACTTTCCCGCAAGCCGGGAATCTTTTGTGCCCCAATTGCCCTGCTGCACTCATAATGATAAACGGAAAAGGTCCCTCCCAGACCACAACAGAGCGAAGCATTCTCCATCTCAACAAAATCAACATTCGGCAAAGCACGCAACAGTGCCCGAGGTTCTCTGATGATCCCCTGAGTTTTCATATGGCAGGGATCATGATACGTTACTTTGTGCGGCATGGACCAACGCTTCATGGCGGCCAGCTCCTCTACAATGCCGTTTTGCTGAAGAAACACCGTAAAGTCAACAACCTTGTCGGTGAAGCTGTCATCATTCCCCACCATAGTGGAATAATACTCCCCAATACCACCGTTGCAGGAAGCGCATGCCGTAAGAATCTGCTCCTCTCCGTATCGGCCGAAAGCTTTTCTGTTCACTTCAGCCAGTTCTTCAACTACTTTTCCAGCTCCTGAGGACAATGCCGGGATTCCACAACATTTTTGTGCCCGAGGCGTATGGATGGAGTATCCCATTTTTTTGAGAAGAGCAATCATGGACAGGCCAATCTGCGGGTAGACATAGGTTATGGAACAACCGGCAAAAAAACCCAGCACAGGCTTATCCTGATCGCCCTGGATAAATTCGGGAATCTTGTCAAAAAGATTGCGAAAAGGCAGCTTCGGCACTGTTCGTCCTTTCATCACAGGCGAAGGGAATCTGAGGCGAAGCCCACTGCTGCTTGGAACTTTTTTCAACACCAGAGGAGAGAGAAGAGCACCTCCTCGAGTCAATGTCTTCATCAATGCCTTGGAGCGCAACACTGTGGAGACTGATTTTCCTATGAAAGAAAGTCCCTTGTCTTCAGTAATTTCCCGGCGAATTGCGCCAACAATCTCAGGAGTCGGCACCTTGTTTGGGCATTTATTCACACAGGAACCACACATCAGGCACATGCTGATATCCTGCAGAAGGCGTTCCTCAAGGGTAACTCCTCCGCCCAGCAGTGACGCTGCCAGCGCAATCTTTCCCCGGGCCACATCTCCCTCTTTTCTCCCTTCTCTATAGGCAGGGCAATGAGCCTGACACACACCACACTTTACGCACTGCTGAATCTCTTTTTCAAAGTCCTGTAATTTCTTATTCGTACTCATTATATCTTTGCCGGAATCTGCTGCGTTTCCGGTTCCGTGAAAATTTTACCGGGGTTCAAAATATTATCAGGGTCAAGAGCCTGTTTTACCGCCCGCATGGCAGCAATAGCTACGGGGTCAAGTTCCATGGAGAGATACCGGGCTTTCGAAGTACCGATACCATGTTCTCCACTCAAAGATCCTTTCAACGCAACTGCCGCGGCAAAGATCTTTTCCATAATCACATGGATTTTTTCCGCCATGCCCTCCTCCCGTAAATCCACCATGGCATTCACATGAATATTTCCGTCCCCGGCATGCCCGAAATTCACGATGGGAACTTCAAATTCCCGGGAAATCTGTTCCAGGGCACGGATCATGTCCGGTACCCGCGAACGCGGGACTACTATATCTTCATTAAACTTATCGGGGTTGACTTTCCTCAGACTGGGACTGACATTGCGCCGCACCTGCCAGATCTCTTCTGATTCTTCCGCTGTATCAGCCACACTGACCGCAACGACGCCTAATGGCCGGACCACTTCGAGAATTTTTCCAGCCTGCTTCTCAATAAGCTGCCTGTCGCCATCAACTTCTATTATCAGCAAGGCACTGCAGGTCGGCGGAAGATGTATAGGTGAGATTTCCCTGATGCAGTCTATGGTTGCAGAATCAAGAAACTCAAGGGTAGTGGGAATAATTTTGGCCCGTATTATGGCTGATACGGCTTGGGCCGCCCCTTCAATAGTCTCAAATTGTACCAGCATGGTCTTTTTCGCCTCAGGCCTGGGCAGCAGTTTCAGAGTAATTTCAGTAATGATCCCAAGTGTACCCTCTGAGCCGACCATAAGTTTGGTAAGGTCATAGCCGACAACATTCTTCAGAGTCTGCCCTCCTGTCCGCATAATTTCTCCTTGCGCAGTGACAACCTCAAGTCCCAGAACGAAATCTTTGGTGACTCCATACTTAACACACCGAGGGCCGCCCGCACATTCAGCGACATTACCACCAAGGGTGGAAAATTCCTTTGAAGCCGGATCAGGCGGATAAAACAGCCCCAGTTTCTCCACCTCGCGCTGCAGGTCAGCAGTAACGACTCCAGGCTGTACTATTGCGATAAGATTATCACTGTCTATCTCCAGGATCTTGTTCATTTTGGTGAGAACCAGAACAATACCACCACGAACAGGAAGAGTTCCACCTGTAAAACCCGAGCCTGCCCCTCGTGGAAGTATCGGAATCTTATGGCAGGCAGCCAACCGTACTACCCTGCTGACCTCCTCCGTACTTCCAGCATACACCACGACGTCGGGTAGGGATTGTGCCATTGTTGCGTCATATGAGTGAGTTATTCTGTCACTCTCGGCTGCCGAGACATTGGCCTCCCCTACAATTTTCCCGAGCTCCACCACTATCGTGCCATCGATCATTTTGCACCTGTATTTTTCAACTTACCGGTAAACATCCGATTCCCACATTTCTTCTTTCAGGACAGTCTGCCTTTCTGAGCCACACTTTAAAACATGACAGACAAAAGCCAAGAAAATACCTTTCATATCCCTTTCTGGCGTGCTACACAATAATTGTTTTGCTTCTTGCTTCAACGTGGGTATTATGGTTTTCAAGGGATAACCGGATTTCTTCGCCATTCGAGAACCTGATTCCCCCCGAAACTCAGCATCGTAATTTGAAGGGGGCAGGGTCGCTCTTTTCTCGGGTGTCTGCAGCCAGGACGGCTGCAGTCAAGCCCCCATGGATGGGTTTATGGCGACCCGTGAAAAGAGTGATCCTGCCCCATAAGGCTTGCTGATCTTTAGGGGTAATCAGATTCGAGAATCCAGAGGATCTGGGAGAGGTAAGGCAAGATGCTATGGCAGTTTACACCCTTGCTTTGATTGCAGCTCGAGGTATTTCTCCTGGGACGTTATATATCGCAGGGGAAAAAGGATATCACTATAATTACAGGAGAAAAACTCCATGAGCAGGATGTTCCACAGCGCATGTTCTCAAAAGATGCTGAAACTTCATGGCATATTTGTATGTGCTTTTTACTTTCTGACACTGGCCAGTACAGAATGCCGGGCAGCTGCCAATCCAGCGGCTATCTATTGCGAAGCAATGGGTTACGACTACTCCATCAGCAGAGACAGAGAAGGGAATACAATAGACGTCTGCACCTTCCCGGACCACAGCAGTGCAGATGCCTGGAGTTTTTTTCGCGGCAGGGAGGCGCAGCATTTTTCTTTCTGTGAACAAAAGGGCTTTTCCATGGAAACCGAACGAATCCAGGAACGGAATTTTGTCAGAGATGTACCTGTTTGCGTACCCCGTTCGAAAAGTAGTTCTGGAAAACGGATCCAGATGCTGGAATTGCTGGAAGCAGAAAACCTGATGAAACCGGCCAGGAGACGGCCAGTGAGAAACCTCTCTCCCACCCCAACCGATACCCCGCTTTTCAGTGCACAAAAAACCATGGCAGCTCTGCCGCAGGCTCTGGACTGGCGTAATTTCAACGGAAAATCCTATATCGGAGCTGTTCGGAACCAGGGCAGCTGCGGCTCCTGCTATGCCTTCGGGGCAGCAGCAGCGGCAGAAGGTACCTATAACTACGCCACCAGCAGATACAATAACCAGGTTATCGATTTTTCCGAATCCTTTATCGCCTGGTGCCTGGGTAAATATGGGCCATATTCAGAACATTTCAGTGGCTGCGACGGAGCTGACTATGACTATGCCGAACTGACAGCTTTAACCAAGGAGGGTATCATTCTCGAGTCCCTTTTTCCATATACCGGTACTGACCCGGGCGGCTGCAGCTCCTGGAACACTCCCAGAACCAGGTTCAAGAGCTGGGGGCGAATCGCACCAAACAATACCACAGCTATCCAGCAGGCTTTGGCAACATACGGCGTCCTCGACGTTGCAGTGTTGGTTTCTAATTCCTTCGAAGACTATATCGGCGGCGTGTTCAGCGACACCAAGACCGCCTGTGAATATGGAGCCTATACGGCAACAAATCACGCTGTCGCCCTGGTCGGCTGGGGAACGGACCCAGTCCTTGGAGTCTACTGGATTCTACGCAATTCCTGGGGAAAAAACTGGGGTGAAGACGGATACATGCGCATCCAGGCCCAATCCGCCAGAGTGGGTTGCGCCGCCACCTATCTGCAATATGGCAGCATACCTGACCCAGAAGCTGAGACCGAGCCGGCTAATCCGGCTCCGGCCAATTTCCTCCTGCTCCGGCCGACGGTCAGATAGAAGCGCCAGGGACCCGAGAAGGACCACTACATGTGGTACAAGAATATATCGCGAACATACCAGTTGACCAGTGGTCTTATCTCGGGTATGATCTCTTTATGAGGTGTCGATACGACAGAAAAGGGAATTCCGTGTAAATCGGAAACGGGCCCGCCGCTGTAACCGGGGACAGACTCTGCATATGCCACTGACCACAGGTTGGGAAGGCGCAGGCAATGGTTGATCCGGGAGTCAGAATACCTGCCTCATGCCTGGTCTGGATTCTTTTGCGTGCCGGTTGACCGGTCGCCGCTTCTGAAAACATCCGGACACGATAACGACCTCCGAGGATACGGGGTCGTTGCAATGCATCTGTGGAGAAATCAGGGCCCCCAGATCACCACTCATTGGTCTGGGGGCATTTTTTTGCTCCAGGCCTTCATACCCAGAAAGAGGAGGCTTACCATGATGAAAAACGAGATTGCATTTGCCAAACAGGCCGTTCTGACAACCAGGGACTGGGACACCTTCCAGGCCATCCTGCGAAAATGCCTGTCCTACAAACCACCACAACCCGACAAGAAATAAGTGCATGGTGCACCTCCGCCTGATTTACCCGCAGAGGTGTACCTGTTGTTCCTAACGGATTTCTCTGTCGTGGATACCTATAAGGTACAACAGCCCGTCAAGCCCGACGCTGGAGATGGTGTTGCCCGCCTTTTCCCTGACAATCGGTTTGGCATGAAAGGCAACCCCGAGACCTGCCAGACTGATCATGGGAAGGTCATTAGCACCGTCGCCCACGGCAATGGTCTGCTCCAGGTTGATATTTTCTTTATGGGCTATCATTTTGAGCAGTTCCGCCTTTCTCTCGCCGTCTATGATCTCACCTACCACCTTACCGCTGACTTTACCATCAACAATATCAAGTGTATTCGCATAGATATAATCAAAACCGAGCTTTTCCTTGAGGAACTCACCCACAAAAGTGAAGCCACCTGACAAAATTCCCAGTTTATACCCCAGTCCTTTCAGGGTTTTAGTGACAATTTCCGCCCCTTCGGCAAGCGGCAGCTTTTCGTTTATGCCAGCCAGCTTTTCTGCATCGAGCCCTTTTAGTAATCCAACTCTGCGACGAAAACTTTCCTGAAAATCAATCTCGCCCCGCATGGCCGATTCGGTGATGGCCGCAACCTCATTCCCCACCCCGGCGAGCCTGGCAAGCTCATCGATAACCTCTACGGATATAAGAGTAGAGTCCATATCAAAAACAACAAGTTTCCTGTTTCGGGTATAAATGTTGTCAACATGAAAGGAGATGTCTATGCCGGTCTGCTGGGAAATCTCCATGAAGCTCCGCCGCATTCCCTGAGTGTCTCTTGGCACTCCACTGGCACTCAACTGAATACTCGCCCGCGGTTTCTGCTGGGGAGAAACTAGAGATATCCGACCGGTAAGACGCGTTATACTGTCAATGTTGAGACCGTTTTGATGAATAACGTTAGTTACTGCGGCAATCTGTTCTGCGGTAAGCTTTTTTCCCAGTAGGGTAATTTTACGCCGCTCCTGCCCCTTTGCCTTTACCCAGGTTTCATAACGATCATGACTTACCGGTTGGATATCAACGGAGAGGCCCAGATTGTGCCCCTCATAAAGAACATCTTTATAAAGAGCCGGAAAATCATCTCCATTGGGGATCTCCACAAGAATTCCCAAGGAAATATGTTCATGAATAACAGACTGACCGATATCCAGGACATTCACATCATAGTTCGCCAGAATGGCACTGAACTTGAAATTGAGCCCTCTGCGGTCTTTGCCTGTGATATTGATTAATATTATTTCACTCATTACCTTTAAACCCTGCTTTATACTACAACTCTAACCCGAATCTCAAGCCATGAAATATCCAGGCTAACCCTGCTGTGCCGCAGGCCATAGTCGCCTAATTTTGCGATTTTGGCAACAATTAGTCCGGATTTCTTGACGTAACATTTTATCGCACAATCTGTTCCACAGGCAAAAGAAGGGTAAAGACAGCACCTTTTCCCTGTTCCGACTGCACCAGAAGGGAGCCCTTGTGCTGCTCAGCAACAATATAATAAGAAATAGACAAGCCCAGCCCAGTCCCTTTGCCGGCACCTTTTGTGGTAAAAAACGGCTCAAATATATTTTTTGCGGTGCCTCTGTCCATACCCATACCGTTATCTTCTATCTCTACTTTTACCATCCTGTCCTTGGCAGCCAGACGCAGTATCAATCGCGGTTTTTCTACTTTGTCTTTGTTTTCTGTAATGGCAAAGACGGCGTTTTGAATAATATTAAAGAATACCTGCTGGATATTAGTACCTTCACAACAAACGGGACCGACATTCTCCTCATATTCCTTAATGACAACGATTTGTCTGACTACGGATTTTTTCAGTTCAGAGTCGGCCAAAACCAATTGGAGAGCATTGTCAAGAAGAATACGCAGGTCATATTCTTCAAAAATTGAGGCACTTTTTCTACTGAAAGAGAGCATATTACGCACAAGTTTTACTGCTCTGGTGGAATCTGCACCAATAATGTCAAGCATCACATCAATACCTCTTTCTCTCAGATAGCAATGTATGTCATCCAGACTGATACCAAGACGCTCGGCAGTGATTCTGTTCTGAGGCATTTCCTGGGCAAAACGCTTTTTGATCACCTGAAGGTTCTGCGACACTGAAGCCAGAGGGTTGTTGATTTCGTGTGCGATTCCAGCTGCCAGGCCGCCAACGGAAAGCATTTTTTCCGATTGAATCATCATTTCTTCCATACCGACAAGATCCGTTATATCATCTATGCGTATTACCGCCCCATGCATCTCATTATATTTCAGGGGATAAATAGTTATTGACTCATAACGGCTCTCACCATTGACCGTAACAGGAATTTTACGGATTTCAGTTTCCTCTCCCAGATGAATAACCTTCTGGATAGCCTTTTCATGCTTTTGCATCTCCGGCAATATCTCTTGTAATGAACGCCCCTGAGCCTCTTCCCCTGTAACTCCGGAATACTTTTCCGCGAGTCGGTTCCACTGCATTATTGTAAAATTACGATCTATACCAATCAGCACTGAGGGCATCGAGTCGGTAATATCTTTGAGAAGCAGCCGCAGGCGCAGCATCTCTTTTCTGTTTTCTACCTTATTGATATGAAGCCACATCCCCTCAAGCAGCAGCATTACCTGGCGAGTATCATCTTCCGTATAGCCGTCGTTTTTGTTGCAAAGCCCGAGGACGGCAACCACAATACCATTTTCCATAACAGGAACATCGAGACGATGTACTATTTTCTCTGTAATTGAAAAATACGTGTGTTGCGGAGATTCTTCGATGTCCCGGCCGATATCTATCCTGCAGTTTTGTATCACTCTTGTGAGTGATGCATCATTCTTTGCCGATCCTGCTCTGCTCACATTGCTGCAGCATAGCTCCTGGTCAGTCAATACAACCTGGGAGCGCAACCGTACTTCCTCTTCTTCAATGGTAACAAGGTACGCCCCTTTGCTTTCTGTAATCTCGGCAATCCTTTTGAGGGTAAAGTCAAATATTTCCCTCACGCTGTAACTTTCCATCAAGCTAAGCTGCAACAGAGTATCAAGTCTTTTTTCATCCCGCCTGATAACCTTCTCCTGAGCAAGCCTGTCTGCATTCATTTGGTTGGCATATTCACCAAGAAGAACGAACTCTCGAAAAGACAATTGGTCTATTTCGACTCTGGCTTTGGAATCAGCTGCCTTTCGAAAGAATCCGGTGAAATGATCTATCCCTTTTTTAATCTTCAGAGAATAAAAATATGAAATCAACAAAAGAATTACTATTGCCGTGCTGCACAGAACCAAAAAAAGCCATGTGTTTTTAAAAGCAATATTCTGGTACATCGATGTCTCATGGCCGATAAGTTTTTCCATTTCCAGCATTGAAATGCTTGTAACAATCCCCCAGCCCCAATCTGGATATGCGTTAACATAGGCTAGTCTTTCAGACCTTTTAGCAGTGCCATCGACAGAACTGCTATACTCAAAAAAACCGTTCTTTTCTGCAGACGCCGCTAGAGAGAGAAGTTTTCTGCCATATGAATCTGCCCCCCCTGGAAGACTTGCCGTCACATCTTTAATGGAGAGAACAGATCTCCCAAGCAAGCGTTTATCAGTACTGCACAGTATGGCGCCGTCCAGTCTAAAAATCAGGACCTCTCCATCCATGCCGAAACCAAGGCGTTGGATACGCTCAAGGATATCTTCCTGGATTCGTCGCTCTATCTCGTCTCCATAAACCCCGGCGCCAATAAACCAGTTAAATGGGGAAAACAATTTAACAAAAGAAATTTTGGGATAGAAACTCCCCAGAGATTCGGGCTTGGTCAGATTGTAGCGGACCATGCCGGCCCCTCTTTTGGCAACAATCTCTGTAATCAGGGTAATGACGTCTTTGATGTTATCGTCTTCCAGTGCATCGAAATGAACCCCCTCCAGTTCGGGATTATCGGCGAGAAGTTCTATGACCCCATTTGATATATTACCGGCAAAATAGTACCCCAAACCGTTGTCCCAGCGAACAGGTCGAAGAAGCTCTACAACCATGTGACGTAGGTCCGCCATACTCTTTTCTTCTTTGTAGAGGCTGTAAACATGAGAAGCAATCGAATAGGCCGACTGTACTTTGTCCCGTATCTCGGTTTCAATGCTGACCTCCTGCTGCCACCTTTTGTACTCGACAAAATCCACTATTTTTTCGTTTTCTTCCTTAACCCGCATCCTGTACTGCTGCTGATAGTTTAACCTGATATTTGCAACAGTATCCTGATAGGCCTGATACTCATTGTAGGCCCAGAATGATGAGATAAAAAGGCAAAGCGTCCCTATAACAAAAAGAGAAACATATAATGGTGAGGAAGCAAGTGAAAGCTGAGAAAATCGAGGCATGAAGATTCAATAATCCAGATAGAAGTCACATATCAAGCCGGTCTTACCGTTCCCCTATCCACAGCAACCATTGCTGATGGGAAACCCTGATGAATGGGCTGCAATACAACAGTCCTTTACAATCTGCAATACTGCATAAACAAACTACCACGGAAACATTATTCTATTCCAGAAAAAAGGCCCACTAAAAACATACTTGACACTACAGGTCATTTGACCTAAATTACAGATCAGATGACTTACTTTAATCCTCAGACTCCTATTATCGTGACCACCAACGACACCTCTTTGAGGCAAACGAGCAGAAATTCTCGAGAAGCGCTACTGATCGGTGCCGGTCCACTTTTCGCCAAGTACGGTTACGATGGGGTAACAACGAGGATGATAAGTGAGGCTGCCGGAGTTCAGCTCAGCGCGGTACATTATCATTTTTCCACCAAGGAAAATCTTTATCTGGAAACTTTCCGCTACGTGCATGACAAGGAAAAAAAGGTCGATTTTTTTGAGATATTAGCAGAAAATCCAGCCTTGGGAGAAACGGCAGAAGGTCTGGCAGAAGTCATACGTACGACTGTTTTGCGCTATTTCCGCAACATCTTTGCACCGGACAGGCCGGATTGGGAAGTTCGCTTGCTGGTCCGGGAAATCGTAAACCCATCTGCCGCCCTTCCTCAACTTGCAGAAACGTTTATGCAGGCTAATGTTGTCAATTCAGAAAAATTCTGCAGGCTGGTTCGCCCGGATATCAGCAAAACCGACGCAGCAGTCTGGGCCGACACACTTTTTAGTCACGCAATCTTTTACGCCCTGGCTAAAAAACATATCGAAATGGTACGCGGCCAAGGCTGGCTGAGTCAAGACTTTTATTACAAGGCCGCACGAATGATCGCCAGATTCATGATCCTGGAGCTGGAACTTCCCCTTCCGCATGATCTGAAACACGGATACGGCGATATGATTGTATAAGCAGTAGCAGATGCATTGCATCCCAACCAACTCTCCCTACAGCAGTCTGATTTTTTATCGACTGCTGCCTTCATAAAGGGCATCCGTCCCCCCGGATGCCCTTCCTTCACTAAATCCGCCATCTTCAAAAAGAGATGATAAATTTGCAGAGCAGATGGGCTTCACGAACTTCTCCTCTTTACAGCTCCTTGTTTTTCCAGCATTCAGTAATACTGTTTCAACTATAAATGCCAAGATTACAGGGTAACCAGCTCAAAGAAGAAATGTTCAACCAACAGGGAGGATACAATGTTTAAATATGCCATTCACAGTTTCACGCTCATAGCGATTCTATTTTTTTCCGCAGCAGCATCCTGGTCACACTGCGAAATTCCTTGCGGTATTTACGATGACAAAATGAGGATTACCATGCTTGAAGAGCATATCGCCACTATGGAAAAATCAATGGGACAGATACTGGATCTAGAGAAAGGGAACAACAACAATCAGCTGATTCGCTGGGTGATGAATAAAGAGGATCATGCTGAACAATTTCAAAACATCGTCACTCAGTATTTCATGACGCAGCGCATCAAGCCGGATGAAAAAATGTACCATGAGGAACTGGCACTTCTCCATCAGATGCTGATCTATGCAATGAAAGCAAAACAGACGGTTGATCTGGAAAATATCACAAAACTGAAAGAACTGGTCACTGCATTCGACAAACTCTACTTTGCCCCTCATTAAAAATACACCAAGACAACGCAAAATAGTTCCTCTCGTACACACCTTGCGGGAGATTTTTTATCCCGCTTTTTTTTTATGGGAAAATGGATAACCTCGCCACACCATACCACATCGTAACACTTTACAAACTCACAACTTTTCCCGATGGGCACTTTTTTATCAAACTTTATTAATATACAGTTCAGTATTTATCGTATTATTTTTTTGTGTTTTCACTGTAAAAGAATATAAAGAAACCATACAAAGCGTCAATTCTGTTACCAGTAGAGATTTTTCTCTATCACATCCAGGTTCAATGATTATACTACGATGTAGCATACTCGCGACAGCAATGTGGAATATTTTGCATGTCAGGCGTACTTTTATGAACAACAGCAGCACACTAACCGGTTAGCGAAGACAAAAGAATTTTCCTGCCGGAAGCAAGGAGAGCAAAAGTCGTGAAACGCAATTTCAATGATGACATCTCAACACCGAATAAATTTATTGTAACTCTGGAACTGGTTCCCGGCAGAGAGATTTCCGGTCAGAAACTCGACAAGATAAAGACCATTGCCAGAGATGCATATGAGGATGGTCGCATTAGCGCCGTATCAATAACTGATAATCCCGGCGGAAATCCTGCTCTCAGCCCTGATGCACTGGGTCATGAAATGCAGAGCTACGGTATGGATGTAATTGTCCACTTCACCTGCAGAGATACCAATCGAGTGGGCATGGAAAGCAGGGCTTTACAGCTCGCCCATATGGGTATGAAAAACATTCTCGCCCTCACCGGCGACTATTCAGGCCAGGGCTTTGGCGGGCGCGGTACTCCCGTCTTTGATTTCGACTCGGTAATCCTGATCTCCATGCTCAACGATCTCAACAAACGTTTGATTAAGATGGGCCATTCGGAACTTTTCCACGTTGGCTGTGCCGTTTCACCCTTTAAATTTACTGAAGGGGAAACAATGGTACAATACCGGAAACTCGAAAGAAAAATCGAGGCAGGAGCATCTTTCTGCATAACTCAGCTTGGTTACGATATAGACAAATATGAGGAACTCCTTCTCTACAACAAAGAACATAATATTGATGCACCAGTACTGGCCTCTCTCTATCTTCTGGGAAAAGGACCAGCCAAGCCCATGAATGCCGGTAAAGTTCCGGGAGTCCATGTTTCCGACAGCCTTCTGAACAAAGTTCTACAGGAATACGAAACCCCCGGCGAAGGCAAAAAACACGCCATGGAGAGGATCGCCCGTCTTGGAGTAGTACTCAAGGGAATAGGATATAATGGTATTCATATCGGCGGCATTCATGACAGTTATGACACAGTAGCCCAAGTGCTCGACCGCATGGATGAGATAGAACACAACTGGGAAGATTACCGAGAAGAATTCCAGGAAAGAGACCCGCAGTGCTTCTATCTATATGGGATGAAACAACAATCCAAAAGTACCCGCACCTACCAGGAGAAAATCAAGCTCACTGTTGGAGACAACTGCCACTATCTTTTCCTGCGAACCGCGCATGATTGGTTCTTTGATAAAAATGCCGCACTGGCGCCTGTCTATAAAAAAATTTCCAGCTCTCTGGACAAAAGCAAAACATCCTGGGCCTTGAAGCTTTTCCTTGAAGACCCTTTCAAGAAACTGATGCTCAGCTGTCAAAGCTGTGGTGACTGTGGTATCCAGCATGTTGGTTTTCTCTGTCCGGAATCAGGCTGCCCCAAGCACACCAGAAACGGAGCCTGCGGCGGCAGCAGTCTCGGCTACTGTGAAGTTAACGAAGACCGTCTCTGTGTCTGGGTTCGCGCCTACTATCGCATGAAAAGATATGGAGAGACCGACGAACTTACCGGAGAATTTGTGCCCCCACGTCTCTGGGACCTCAAAGACACTTCCTCCTGGGTTAATTTTCACCTGGACCGTGACCACCAGGCCGACAACAAGGCGGCGTAAGCTGCGACAAAGGGGAAGATCCAGCCCTGCAACCCTCCTTGTCCTCCGGACATAAAAAAAGCCCCGCCTTTTTCAAGACGGGGCTTTTTTTATGAGAAACTCAGATATCAGCTTTTAATGACATTCTCAGCTGCTGGTCCTTTGGCACCATCGACCACATTAAAGGTGACTCGTTCACCTTCTTCCAGGGTTTTGAAACCCTGTGACTGGATAGCTGTATGATGCACGAATACATCACTGCCACCATCCTGCTCGATAAAACCAAAACCTTTAGCATCATTAAACCACTTTACTGTACCTTCAACCATTGTAATAACTCCTAGTTCGTTGTGCATTTTTCTGCACGGTAATGTTCGGCCCTGTTATAGGGCCATTGTATATTCCGAACGTCTTACTGACGAACGGCATTTTTGTTTTGCAGGGATATAGCTCCAGCAGACGTTTCCTGTCTGGCGGAATCCCGGCAATTGCATAACCTGTATATATCTTCTATTTACCCTGCGCATTCAGACCAAAAACCGAAGCTGCCTGAGCCCTGTTCTGCCGAATTCGTTTCGGTTGGAAAGCTTTTTTCTGCGGAGCTCTATTTTTTTGCTGGGCTGTTCTTTTTCCATAACTGCGCTGCTGTGGTCTTTCCGTTTCCTGCTCTTCTGGAAGACTCGCGGGAACGGTTTCACGCAGCATGTTTTTCTGAAGGGATTTTTCAATAGAGCGAACAATTCTATCGTCATCCGCAGTAGCAAAGGTAAATGCCTTGCCGCTGCACAAAGCCCTTCCGGTTCGTCCGGTCCTGTGAATATACGCCTCAGCCGTGTCCGGCATGTCAAAATTGACCACATGACTAATACCGCTGACATCGATGCCGCGAGCCGCTATATCTGTTGCCACCATTATATTAAAGGTGCCGTTTTTAAAACCGTCCAGAGATTCCTTTCTCTTATTCTGTGACATGTTTCCCTGCAAGGCAGTTGCCCTAAAACCGGATTTTGCTAATTTTACAGCAAGATTTTTAGCTTTGAACTTTGTCCTGGTAAACACCAGCGTCGTTGTGTCTCCTTTCTCCTTTAGAAGGTGAAGAAGAAGAGCAGTTTTTTCATTCTGCCTGGTCCGGAATATGGCATGTTCAACAGTATCGGCAGGCTTAATACGGCTGACCTGCACGGCCACCGGGTTATGCAGTATTTCCTCGGCAAGCCTTCTGATCTCAGCAGGCATGGTTGCAGAAAACACCATAGTTTGCCGTTTAACAGGAAGAAAACCAAGTATTTTTCTGATGTCTGGAAGAAAACCCTGATCAAACATATGGTCCGCCTCATCTAAAATGAGGTGTTCGACACGACCTAGGTTGATCGCCTTGTCACGGAGAATATCAAGAAGACGACCGGGGCAGGCGACAACGATATCAACCCCCTGTCGGAGAGTGTTGATCTGGTTATTTTTGCTGACTCCGCCATACACTGCCATGCTGCGCAGGCTGGTACCAGCGATAATCTGCTCGGCAAAAGCATGAATCTGTTCAGCCAGTTCTCGTGTCGGTGCCATGATCAAAGCTCTTACATGTCCGGCTTTTCCGGCCAGCAGGTGATGAATTGTCGGCAACAGGAAGGCAGCTGTTTTTCCGGTTCCAGTCTGAGCCAGCCCCACAAGGTCACGCCTCTCGAGCAACGGCCTGATGGCCTGTTCCTGGATAGGTGTCGGTGAGACGAAACCGCATTTGATTACCGCGCCTACAATATGCGCTCTAAATTGAAAATCATTAAAACTCATTACTACTCCTTACGACCAGAAAGCTTCATATTCAAAGAATCCTCTTCTGATCTGGAAAAATGTCTACCTGTCTATTGTTTAACAGGAATAGCATGCCACTCGAAAAAACCGCAGAACTTCAGAAAGTCTTAAAACTGTCCCACAGATTCCTCAAAGCAATACGCTTTGATGTATAACGAGAGAACAAAAGTAATTTCATACCCTTGCTTTTCCCGGCACCAGTCGCTTGACGGGTACACTTTTATTTGTATTATTCTGCACCCTCAACCGATACCGGCAAGGATACTTTTTTATGTTCACCATGTCCAAACAACAGGATGTCAGGCTGCCTCGACAGTATGAGAGGTGAGAACATCTCTCTACCGCGACTGGAACGTATGCTGAAAAAAGAAAGCGCAAAAAATACAATACCAGTAAAGAATTACACAAACGCGCTGCGGTAATCCCAAGCACTACTTTTTTAGGTATCGTTTCTTGCGAGAGGACAACAGAGGATAACTTGAAAAGGATGCTTCATTAACTGTGAATTTAACATAATACACGAACTTCATATGAATTGCAAGCTGTTTTTTTAATATGCGCGATCTGGCCAGAATTCCTTGTACGTAAATATTCCCACAGCAGAGATACAGGAGGATTGCATCTACTTCCAATCAGCAATGAAGATAAAAAGAAGCGAAGTACCTCTGCCACTTTCCGTCATCAAACAGAAGTATCCATATTGCAGCCAAACTGGAAAAACCGGGAGACTGTTTTATAGTTTATGAACAAGGGTGGAAAACGAGATACGGTTATGACTTTTTTTCGTTGCAGGAAAGAGCCGCACCAAAGCTCGAGCCCTTTCTTCCTCACCGTAAGGTTGGAAAATCATACAGAGGAGGCAGTAATGAAGAACATACGCAGTGAGACATACAATGGCTGGCAGATCGACATCAGCACTGAAAATGTTCTGTGTTCAAATTTCAGCTTTGACGTTACAGATCCTAGCGGCAAAAGGCAACACGTTTCCATGGGGGGTGATACGGAAAAGCGCGCCCTGGAACGAGCCCGAGAACTTATCGACATGGAAATCGACTTTGCCGGGCAGAATGAAACATAACATCAATGCCGGATCTTGCAGAAAAAACCCGTGCTCTTTCATAATCCTGTTGGGTTCTGCCGACGGATTGAGCAGCCAGGTTCTACGTCCGGCCGCTTAAGAAAGTTGACCTGCCGGAAAACGTTGATGGACACTGCATACCAATTGGAGGAAAATCATGCGACAACAAAAAGAAATGGTTGAATCTTTTCAACTTAATCATAAAAATTTCATGACCAACCTGAATTCATCACTTGATGCGCTTGATCATCACATCAGTGAGGCACAGGAAATAGATTCTATCTGTACCGGCGAATGGTGCAGAGCTATTGAACGGGATATCGATGACCTTTCAAACAGCATCTACTCTTTAAGCGAACCGCGCTGGAGTTGTTCCGGGCATTCGAAAAAAATCAGAAAAATGCGCGATCGCCTCCATGATATCTATCTGAAATATAAAGGTATCAACAAACAAGCAACCCACTAACTGAATTTTTCGACAAGGCGGCACACAGGTGGGCTTCCTCTCATTTTCGATGCGCATTTGAATGCTCAGGAGCCCCCTGTTTTTCGATTTTGACGGCACACACCTTCGCTTCCATGATCTTGCATTCCGGATCCAGGGCGTCGTTAGTCAACATATTGGCAGACGCTTCCTTATAATGAAACGGGATGAAAACAACCCCTGCCGGCACAATATCGGAGACCCTGGCTTTCAACCGAATAGATCCCCTTCTTGAAGAAACCCGCAGTCTTTCTCCATCGCTAATATCAGAACGAAGCGCATCTTCAGGATTAATCTCCACAAATGCCTCAGGCGCAATGCTGTGAAGACCAGTCGATCGCCTGGTCATGGTGCCGGTATGATAATGAAACAGCTGTCTTCCGGTGGTCAGCACAAAGGGATATTCACTGTCCGGCAATTCCTGTGAGAGTACATGAGGAACCTTGGTAAACAGGGCCCGTCCGCTCTCATTTCTGGTAAATCCGTCTTTGAAGAGATATGGTGTACCAGGATGTTCAGACGACGGACAGGGCCATTGCAACCCCTCATTGGCCAGTCTGCCATAGTCCATACCAGCAAGAGCGGACCACACCGTTGCAATCTCTGCAAAAACAGTCTCAGGTTCCAAGTTGTCGATACTATTGCCACTCATCCGTTGATAAATATCCGTTATAATGGCCAGGTCCTCTCTCGCCTGCCCGGGAGGGTCTATAGCCGGACGAACAAGCTGGACTCTTCTTTCAGAAGAGGTAAACGTTCCCCTCTTTTCCGCAAAAGAGGCACTGGGCAGCACAACATCGGCAAGCTCGGCTGTTTCCGTTAAAAAAATGTCCTGCACTACCAGAAAATCGAGGCTGGCAAACCCTTTTACGGCATGGGCTGAGTTTGGGTCTGAAACTGCTGGATTTTCTCCAAAAATATACATGCCGCGTAATGTACCGGATATCATGGCGTGGGACATTTCCGATGCGGGAATTCCCGGTGTCGCGGAAAGCTTAACCCCCCAGATCTTTTCAAATTTTTCTCGCGCCAGAGGATCATCCACTTTCTGGTACCCCGGATAAACATTGGGAAGGCACCCCATATCACAGCAGCCCTGGACATTGTTCTGGCCCCGCAGAGGATTAACTCCGGCATTAGGCTTGCCGACATTGCCGGTGAGCATGGCTAGGTTCCCCACCGCATGAACATTATATGTTCCAAAAACATGCTGCGTTATCCCCATGGCATAATAGATGCCTGCATTCTCGGCTCCACCGTAAATACGGGCAGCCTTGATGATATCATCGGCCTTGACCCCGGTAATCTTTTCGGCAAACTCCGGGGTAAACTCGTCAAGTGTTGCGGCAAACTCTTCATACCCTTCAGTTTTGTCGGTAATAAAATCTCGATCTTCCAATCCCTCTCTCAGGATGACATGCATAATGGCGTTAAGCAGGACAGAGTCGGTACCCGGCTTATGACGCAGCCACAACGTTGCAAACTTTGTCAGAGGTATCCTTCGCGGGTCGGCCACAATCAGCTGAGCACCATTACGAACAGCCTCCTTCATTCGTAAGGCAATAATAGGATGGTTTTCCGTAGTATTAGAGCCGATAACAAACATGGCATCCGCCTGTGCGATCTCGGCTACCGAGTTAGTCATCGCTCCTGAACCAAATTTGGTGGCCAGCCCGGCCACGGTTGCACTGTGTCAGTAGCGGGCACAGTGATCGAGATTGTTCGTCCCTATAACAGCGCGGAAAAGCTTCTGAAACATATAGTTTTCTTCGTTGGTACACCTGGCGGACGCCAGCCCGGCAAGGGCATCACTGCCATACTTTTCTCTGATAGCTGTAAACTGAGTTGCTATCAAATCCAAAGCATCTTCCCATGAAGCCGGCTCAAGCTCACCTCCTTTCTGCCAGCGAATCAAGGGCGTCTGCAATCTATCTCCGCTATTAATAAATTCGTAACCAAAGCGGCCTTTTACACAGAGCCAGCCGCGATTATGGTTATCGGGTCGTGACGAAATCCTGGTGACTTCATTGCCGCGGGCATGTACAGTAATATTGCAGCCACACCCGCAGTAGCTGCAGGTTGTCTCTGTCAAAACGACGCCCTCGTGACGTGGACGTCCTGCCCAGAGCTTGGCGGAAAGCGCCCCTGTAGGGCAGACGGAAATACACTGGCCGCAGAACTCGCAGTCGAGATCCCGCTCGAAAGGCGAGCAGATCTTGGCGTCAAAGCCACGTCCTGCAAACCCGATTGCGCCTACCCCCTGCACTTCATCACACACTCTGACGCAAAGGCCGCAAAGAACACATTTATTCTGCTCTCTCTGGACGAAGGGGTTATTATCGACACGATCATGATCACGCATCTCACCTTTATATTTACTCTCACGGATATTATAGGTATAGGCCAGTTCCTGTAAGGTGCAGTTTCCAGCTCTGATACAGACCATGCAGTCGTATGGGTGGTCGGAGAGCAACAGCTCTACCACGCCCTTGCGCAGATTGTACAATCTGTCACTTTCCGTTCGAACAACCATGCCGTTTTCCGCCGGCGTAGTGCAGGATGTCACCGGTTTTTGCATACCCTCAATCTCTACCATGCAGAGTCTGCAGCCGCCATGCGGTTTCATGCGGGAGTCGTAACAGAGAGTCGGAACAGCAATTTTCAAGGATTGAGCGGCTTCAAGAATCGTTGTTCCTTGCGCCACCTCTGCGACCATGTTGTTTATTGTCAGACGAACCATACCAACTACTCCTTCAGCACCGCGTTAAACTTACACGCATCATAGCAGGCGCCGCACCTGATACACAATGCGTTATCTATCTTATGCACTTTCTTTTTCTCCCCGGAAACCGCGGCTGCAGGACAGGCCCGCAGACACATACCGCAGCCGACACAGTGATCCTCCCGGATGAAAAAGGTCAGCAGCGCGCTGCACACCTTGGCTGGACATTTCTTCTGGATAATATGGGCTTCATACTCATGACGGAAAAATCTGAGAGTGCTCAATACCGGATTGGGGGCCGACATGCCAAGGCCGCAAAGGCTGGAATCCCTCACGTTTTCAGCCAGGGTCTGCAGCAGATCCAGATCCTCCTTTTTCCCCTGTCCTTCTGTAATCCGGGTAAGGATCTCCAAAAGTCTCTTCGTCCCAATACGGCAGGGTACACACTTGCCGCATGACTCTTCCTTGGTGAACTGGAGAAAGAATTTGGCGATGTTAACCATACAATCAGTCTCATCGAGAACCACCATGCCACCTGAACCCATCATTGAGCCAACAGACTGCAGTCCCTCATAATCAACTGCAAGGTCGATATGCTGCTGGGGAATACAGCCGCCGGAAGGCCCACCGGTCTGAACGGCCTTGAAAAGCCGGTCACCCTCTATACCGCCTCCGATATCATAAATTATTTCCTTGAGGGTCATTCCCATGGGAATCTCGATCAGGCCGGTGTTACGTATCTTCCCCGTAAGAGCAATAACCTTGGTGCCCTTACTGGTCTCTGTTCCTATTGAGGCAAACCACTGCGGCCCCCTGTTAATGATCGGTGGTATATTCGCCAGAGTTTCGACATTATTGATAATAGTCGGTTTACCCCACAGCCCTTTATGGGCGGGAAAAGGCGGTTTGGATCGCGGCATGCCCCGCTCACCTTCAATGGATGCCAGCAGAGCAGTCTCCTCTCCACAGACAAACGCACCGGCTCCAAGTTTTATCTTCAATTCAAAATTGAAATGCGACTGACAGATATTTTTTCCAAGATATCCTTTTTCGCCTGCCTGCTTTATGGCAGTTCGTAATCGTTCCACGGCAAGGGGATATTCTGCCCGAATATAAACATATCCAATAGTTGCGCCAATGGCATAGGCCCCAATAATCATGCCTTCTATCACCGCGTGCGGATTTCCTTCAATGATAGAGCGGTCCATGAACGCCCCGGGGTCGCCCTCATCGGCATTGCAGATGATGTATTTCTGCTCCGCGTCATTCACGGCACAGTAGCCCCATTTCACTCCGGTGAGAAAACCCGCGCCTCCCCGCCCTCTGAGCCCGGCATCCTTAATGATCGTGATAACATCCTGCGGTTCCATGGATGTCATCACTTTTTCCGTTGCCTTGTATCCGTTCACAGCAAGATAGTCGTCTATGGATTCCGGATCAATTTTACCGAGATCGGCCAGAACAATCTTTTCCTGTTTTTCATGAAATGTATGATAATTGTCGTCCACCAGCCATTCCTGCACCGGATTTCCACCCACAATATGTTCCGAGACAAGTCGTTTTACCATTTTGGCTTCGACATATTGGTAGGTAGCGGTTGCATCACCACGACTGATATCAACCAGTACATCACGGGCACAAAAGCCGCGGCAACCGACCTTATGAAGCTTACATCCTTCTTTTAAGGCAACATCGCCAAGCCCGACAGCAGCCAGCTCCTCTCGAAAGGCATCCATCACCTGAACAGCACCGGCAGCTATACCGCCGGTTCCCAAGCATACATTGATAGTTATCCGGCTGTTCACATTTTATTCCTTGTATGTTCTAATATTCTTCACCATTTTGTCAGGTGATTGTTTGCCGTACACCTTATCGTTGACAATGACAACCGGGGCTATACTGCAGGCCCCGACACAGTTGACATTTTCGAGGGTGAACTGCAAATCCCCCGTTGTCTGAACACCTTCACTGAGCTTGAGCTCACCCCTGAGCTTATTGATTATTCGGGGAGCACCTTTTACATGGCACACGGTGCCGGAACAAACGGTTACTATATTCTTTCCGCGGGGATTTAAGTGAAACTGAGAGTAGAATGTAATGACACCATAGAACCTCGAGGCAGGGATACTGGATCGTTTCGCAAACCAGTCAACGGTCTCTTCCGGGACGTAACCAAACTCGTTTTGAATCTCCTGCAGTACTGTTATTATATTATCCCCCAGAGCCAAAGTTCTGCGGTATATCGACTCCAGCTTTTCTTCCTGTGTTTTCTCCATGAAACGAATCTCCATTCGAGTTCTTCAACAGTCCGCATAAATGAAACATCAGGGCCCCGGGTTTCTCCCGTACAGTGAAAGCATCCTTCATGCCTGATTGTAAGAATACTACGATTATTCCCCCCTGTCACCGAAAAAGTACCACATAGTGGTACTTCCAGCCGACTCAATGATATTTATGAATTGCACCGCACAGTTCCGTCAGAAAACGCCTCGTTTCTTCTGAAGGGGCAACAAACTCAACTCCATAAAATTCCTCATGTCGACTGACCACCCTCAGCTTTTCCCGCATTTTAAAATTTTTCCCCACCATGCAGCTGATAATGAGAAGATCATCAACATCAAGCCGCTGTTTCGTTGAAATCCTCAGTCCTCCGACAGACAGATCCATCACCGTTGCTGTTCCGGTCTTCATGTTGTTTGCATTATAAAGATGCCCGACGATGTCACCATCCACTATTTTACTGCTCCGTATTCGCTTATGCAGCCGTCGCTCCTTCTCTTGATCACTGAATTCGTCAAAGCTGTCTACCTCTTGAAAGGCAATTGTCTCAACCTTGGGTTCAAGTGCGGGAATATCGTATTCCCTGATATGTCCTAATAGCCACGTTTCCAGAAATTCACCGGGTCCAATTCCATCTGTTCTGTTGTTACGGAAATCCAGCACATACTGATGAAGCTGCTTGATGAGCTTATAATGCTGGCAGCAGTGGTCTTGGTAGTTTCCTAGGTCGTCAACAAGCTCTTCTTCGGTAGTAAAGTGTTTAAAGGAATAATTAACAATAACGGAAAATAAAGTGTCCACAACCTGCCGGCCGGCACCTGTATTTACGGCATTATGAAGATCATTTGCCAGATCAAACAAAATTTTGTGCTGGTTATCAATTACCTCCACTCCAACACGTAAGCTTTCATCCCATCGAAGAATTGCTCTCATCCCATCCCCTCTCTACATATAGTATCGTTATAATGGTACGAGTCGGCTTGCCCTGTGCTCATGGCAGAATGCGCCGGGAGCGACTGCCGCCTTCCATACAAATTCAGATTTTCCGCCTGCTGTGCCCAGCTTTCGGCCCAAGCAGGAACCAGAAAATCAACCCCAGAAAGGGTAAAATCAAAATAAGCACAACCCATAAAACTTTATTCCCAATACCGGCCGGACTCTGCACTACACTGATTATCGCCCATATATCGGCAATAAGAAGAAGAAGCCCGAACACCCCCCCTACCTCAACTCCCATCACAGTCCCCCTTTTGTCTCTGCCTGCAGCATCCCGGCAGTTTTACCTATCGTTTAGAGCCGAATTTCGACCCACTTAATTTAGTCCGAATATTTCATGTAAAACCCTCGATGAGGGTTTTTATATACTGGTATTCCTGGCAATTATCATTGCGTTTATTGGAGGGTTCTGTGGTACCATTTGTCCATTCGATGAGCAATTGTCATCAACAGGTTTTTCACCCTTCGGGTGGCTCGATATGGCTCGCTGCCCCGCGTCGCTTTTGCGACATTCATACACCACGTATAGCCTATCGCAAGTCTCCTTGTCTAGCAAGCCATCTCAAGCCATGAAATATCCGGGGTAGCGGTCAGAAAGGAGCTAGATTTGTTCGTCCATTTCCGTTGTTGCATTTTTCCAGGACCGCATCAATCTGTCATACGACTGCGAGAACCCCTCTTTCGCTTCCCTCCAGGCATCCTTGGAGCTGTACTTCATCGAACCATACCACTCGGAAAGCTCGTTGCGCTGCTGACGAAGAGTTTGGAGTGTCTCTGCATACTTCTCTTTCGACTCCTGTCGCATAGTTCCCCAATCTTCTTTGATTTTTCGCTCCAAAGCATCAATCTGGGCATCGAGTTTCACCATCATCTCCCTGGCCTTTTCCATTGCCGCATCTTTCTGTTCCACGCTGTACTCAGCAATGGCAGCAGCAGCCTCCTTTACCTCTTTGACAACATCACTTTCTGTCGACATGGCACCGGATGGTGAAAGAAACACCACAAGGAGCACTATAAATCCTGTTGTTATCGCGTGCTTCATTTTCTGCTGTGCTGCATGAAATAGCATCATACGCCTTTACCTCTCTTGCAATTTTCCTGTTTTTTCGGGTATCTCAACTCTTCTGCAAGTCGACATACCCTGGAATCGTGCCGCTAAAATTCCATGAATTGAGGTAGCTAAAACTGCTTGCCCTCGATATTTTTTTTCAATTGCGCGATTTCCAGGCCGAGCGGAACGCATTTATGCCCCTCCATACAGCTGTCGGCTTCGGGGAGATCAAGATAATGTTTCAATTCATGTGAATCTTTCTTCAAATCAACCACCCAAGCATCTTTTTCCGAATCGAAAAAAACATCCACATCTATCCCGCAAACACCTATCTCTGGATAGAGCTCGGTTATTTTTTTACAGAGTTCTTCTTTGGTATACATAGTTTCCTCCTTCACAATCATAATCTTGGTTTACCAGGTTACAGTATCTCATGACTGCGCATTAATCCAGTTCTCTAAATTTCTATATCCCGGAAACGCCTAAATAGTTGTGCAACCGGGTACACATCTGGAACACATCAGTCATTTGCAGTTTCCTTCACCGGTATCACCAATGTTGGTATGGTGGATTGACGAATGGTCTTTTCTGCCACAGAGCCAAGCATAAACCGTGATATACCGGTACGTCCATGCGTAGCCATCACAATCAGATCAATAGAATTATTCTGGGCGAAAAGAACAATTTCATCAGATGGAATTCCCACTATCACGTGAGCCGAAGCCTTAACCTCCTCAGGAAGTTTTACTTGTAAAGTTTGCTTCAATTCTTCTTCTGCTGATCTGAGAAGTTCCTGTTCATAAAGAGGGACGTCAAAACCTTTTACGGCCACAGGGGAAAAACCTGCCCCCACAACCGTTGGAACCTGATGCACTACCTGGAGAGCGTGAATATCAGCACTGAACCTCACAGCAATCTCAGCGGCGGCTTCCAGGGCTTTGAAGGCATTTTCACTTCCATCACTAGGCCATAATATCGATCTGACAGGAAACATACCTTTTCCTTTTCTTCTTCTTGTAATCAACAGCCACTATACGCTCCAGAAAGCCAACAGGAATAAACATGATTTTCTGTATTATCATAGGAGAAACAATAACACAAAGTCCTTACCATGCCAGTCCTGCAGGGTAAAAAAGAGATTCTTTATTCAATAGGGCTAGAATTATACAGGTATAACCAGGCTCTCACATCTCACTGGCAGATAATTAAACTCATCCTGAAGAGAGCTGCTGCAGATTCACTGCAGCAATCTTCTCTCAGTTACGGGCGGGCGGATATAACTCACCAGCATGGTGAAAAATCCGATTTGGATAACACTTGGTATTTATCGCAGCTATTCTTCTTCCATAAAGCTATACCCAAAAGAGACAGGAGGGACGAAAGTCTCCTTAACGGTCCTGGGTGAAACCCATCGCATCAGATTGCTGTAGAAACCTGCCTTATCGTTGGTTCCCGAAGACCTGCCTCCACCAAAAGGCTGCTGTCCGACAACAGCACCTGTCGGTTTATCGTTGATGTAGAAATTTCCAGCACTATGCTCAAGTCTGGCCAGCGCCGTACTGACTGCTTCACGGTCGGCGGCAAAAATCGCTCCAGTCAAGGCATACATTGACGACTGGTCACACAGATCCAACGTCTGCTCATAGTGTTCATCTTTGTAGACATAGATTGTCAAGACCGGGCCGAAAATCTCCTCCGTCATTGTCCGAAAAGCTGGATCTGTAGTTACAATAACCGTCGGCTCAATGAAATAGCCGACACTGTCATCACACTTTCCGCCAGCCAGTATCTCAGCATTGCTGCTCTCTGAGGCATAGGTGATATATTCACTGATTGCAGCAAAGGCTTTCTGGTCAATTACGGCATTACAAAAGTTACGAAAGTCCGTTGTCGGCCCCATGGCAATCTTTGCGATTTCCGCCTTCAGTCCCTCACTGACCACACTCCAGAGGCTTTCAGGAATAAACGCCCTACTGGCAGCAGAGCATTTCTGTCCCTGATATTCAAAAGCCCCTCGAACCATTGCGGTTATAAGCTGCTCCGGAACGGCTGAATGGTGTGCAAAGATAAAATCCTTCCCACCGGTTTCACCGACGATACGCGGATAGGATCTGTATCCCGCAATATTCTCTCCTACCGTCTTCCACATCTTCTGGAAAACAGCCGTAGATCCGGTAAAGTGTATGCCGGCTAGATGAGGATCCGCCAGGCATATATCTCCCACATCTGCACCAGACCCCGGCACAAAATTTATTACCCCGGGAGGCAACCCGGCTTCCTCCAGGATCTGCATAAAAAGATACGGCGTATAGACGCAACTGCTTGCAGGCTTCCACACAATGGTGTTCCCCATGAGTGCGGGAGCAGTGGGCAGATTTCCGGCGATAGCCGTAAAATTAAATGGTGTTACCGCAAGCACGAACCCTTCAAGCGGTCGGTATTGAAGGTAGTTCCAAATGCCTTTTGCTGATTCAGGTTGTTCGGAATAAATCTGCTGCGCAAAGTAAGCATTAAAACGGAGAAAATCGATAAGCTCACAGGCTGCATCAATTTCTGCCTGATACACATTTTTGCTGGTGGAAAGCATAGAACCGGCATTAATACGATACCGATATTTTACGGAAAGGAGCTCAGCTGCCTTGAGAAAAACAGCACACCGCTCTTCCCACCTGAAAGACTGCCAGGTTTTCTGCGCGGCCAGTGCCGTATCAATAGCCATGCGAACTTCCGCCGGACCAGCCTTATGGTATGTAGCCAGAACATGAGCATGATCATGTGGCATTACCACTTTGCCGAGATTACCGGTCGTAATTTCTTTACCCCCGATAATAAGCGGAATTTCAATTTTTTTTCCTGCCATTTCGCTCAAAGCAGATTTGAGAAGCTTTTTCTCCGGTGAACCTGGGGCATACTCATAAATTGGCTCGTTGACTGGTTTGGGAACCCGAAGGACACCATTATTCAGTAAATTCATCATCATTTCCTCCCACTGGATTTATGCGCCGCAAACATTGCACGCAAATATTGTATACTATCAATATGGTTTCTACCATACAGTCCGTCAACCCATTTCCGCAAAACACCCAAAAGCAACTCTGCCTTACAGGAGACGAAAAAAAAACACCACAGAACCACTTCTATTGCTCTTGTAATTCCAGTGCTCATTTTATAAGGGTAAGAATGAAAAGCATATACGCTGTCAAACCATTTTTTTATTAGCAGGAAACCACTATGCAACTGCAGGTAAAAACATACATCTGTGATCAACTCCATCACCCCTTCTTCCTGAAAAATTCTCCTGCAAAAATCAGAGAAAAGTGGAAAAGAAGTGACAGAAAAGAGTGCTTTACTTATACTCTCACCGTATTTTCATTCATTTATAAGATGATACGCTCAAGAAGGAATCTTACCGGTGACCCTCCCACTGTTTTTTAAAAAGACCTCCCTCATCATAATGCTCTGTATTGGAGCAGTTCTGGCAGCAGCCGGAATATATCTTGTCATCCACTTTGGACTTTTCCAGAATATCATCGCTTTGATAAACGAAGACCTGCCGGAGCCGCTCTTCCTTGTACTCATGGTTCTTCTGCCTGTGGCTGGTTTTCCAATCAGCATATTCCTTGTTATCGCAGGCATTAAATTCGGGGTTTTCTGGGGGATTTTACTCTGGCTGCTTATCTTGCCGCTGCACACCACCATTGCCTTTCTCGCGGTAAAGAGCCTCCGCCCTTTTCTTGAAAACTTACTAAGCAATACAATGGGTTACACTGTCCCTGCTATTCCTTATGAACGAGAGGCCTTATTCAGCTTTATCTTTCTGGCTATACCGGGGATACCCTATGCCGGGAAAAATTATCTCCTGCCTCTGGCCGGAGCCTCTTTTCGCTCCTGTGTCCTGATGAACTGCATCGTTCAGTCTCTTTTAGGCTTGCCCTTTATCCTTCTAGGGAAATCAGGGGCCGACCTGAACCTCTCTCTCTTCTCCGCAGCTTTAGTCGCTTTTCTTCTTCTCTTCATACTTCTTCATAAACTGAAAAAGAAATTTGAGCAGAGCTGACGAAAGACACTCTGCTTTGTCACTTTCTGAACAGTTGGACACCACGGCCAGTTACACCTTTTATTGAAAAAATCCTTTCTCGCTCAATATGGCAAGAAGCTGCCCGGAAAAATAGTGTGCATCATCATAATTCAGATGGGAGCCGTCGGTACATTTTGACCTGTTCAGTTCAAGATAATCCTCAAAATGGATGGTGTGCGCTGTTACCTGTCCTGCGAAAAAATCCCAGTAGGTATGCCGAGGCATTGTCTGTTCCTCTATCTCCTTTACCTGGCCGCAGGAAGGCATTCTCACAAAAGCAACCTTTCCTCCACGCAAATGTATCCTCCGCACTGCCTCCTGAATTCCCTGAACTCTTGCGGCAAACTCATTACGGTCAAGTGGACTGGTTTCCTGGTGCATCTGCCGCGTTCGATTGACTCTCGCCATGCGAAGGGCTTCAAGATCTGTTTTTGAATAATCCGCAGGCCGGTACCTGTCAATCCGCATGGGAGCATAAGGAGGACGCAGTTTTTCCCTCTTGCGCCACTTTTCCCATATGTTCGCCGGCGCAAGACCACTATAACGAAAAACCAGACTTGCCTGCAGCGACAGAGTAAGCCGGGTTTCTATTTTTGAGGCAAAAGACTGATTCTCATATTTGCGCAGCCATTTTTCCGCCCTGTCACCGCGTGACAGGGTGCTGCCCGCAAGCCAGAAGGGAGGGATGGAACAGATCACCCTTCCCCTGAATCCCGGATCAGCAGCAAGATTCTCCAGTACAGGCAAAGGATTACTCCCATCAATTGCCAGCATATAGGCGCGGCCTCGTGCCATATCGACAAAAGCATCAGGATTTACGCCCACCAGTACACGTGATGCTCCTACCAGAGCTGTTCCGGCCCGGTCAGCGTTTACCTCTCGTCGGATACTGCCCCAGACAGGCCAGTCATCGGTTATGCTGGGGATAAAACCATTCAGACGCCAGAACATTTCCCAGAAGGCAAGGAGCAGAACCAATATACTGAGGGCAACAGCCCAGATAACAGACCAGCGCACTGTGGCAAGATAGTGTGCAGCCCGTGTACTAGAATTGGAAATAAATAAAGGCACGGTCTTCTCCTGTATGCAGACTCAGGGCAAGCAATGCCCCGCAAATCAGCATGATTTTTACACACGCGGGAATTTTCCTACTTATCTCTTCCAGGCTACTGTCACGCAATACCCACTGTCCCGTCAATAACCCACCCAGAACAATGGACACCTGGATGGTCTCCTGGGAAGAAAGCAGCTGCCCCTCAGCTCCTGAAAACAAGGTTATCAGAAGATGAAAGGCATCAGGGAAATCCTGGGCTCTAAAAAAGACATAGGTTACAGAAACACAGACAAAGGTCAGTAGCGCAAGGAACAAGCGGACCACTCCCCTCCTGAAGAAATGGCTCTCGCCATATAGAGATACCAGGAACCGCTCTGCGGCAAGATACAGTCCATGTAACCCACCCCAGACGACAAAGCGCCAGGAAGCGCCATGCCAGAGCCCTCCCACCAGCATTGTGATCATCAGATTCAAATAAGTCCGCAGATTTCCTTTTCTGTTCCCTCCCAAGGGTATGTAGAGATAGTCCCGCAGCCAGGTGGAAAGAGAGATGTGCCATCGCCGCCAGAAATCGGAAAAACCGATCGCTGCGTAGGGGAACTTGAAGTTGTCCGGCAAAACAAATCCAAAAGTCATAGCCGCCCCGACGGCACAGAGCGAATACCCGGAAAAATCAAAAAAAATCTGCGCGGAAAAAGCGAAAAGACCGAACCAGGCGTCTCCGCTTCCCGCAGAAGAAACCGCAGCAAAAACAGTATCAGCCACAGGTGCCATAAGTGCATCAGCCAGAACAACCTTCTCAAATAAGCCAAGCACAAGAAGCGATCCCCCCCATCCCATCTGATATGCGGTTGCACGTCGGGCTTCGCGGCACTGCGGCAGAAAATCGACGGCACGAACTATCGGACCAGCCACAAGCTGAGGAAAGAAGGTGACAAAGAAGGCAAAATCGGAAAATTTTGCCCACGGCTGCATTTTCCCGCGATAAATATCGAGAGAATAGGAGAGTGATTGAAAGGTGTAAAAAGAAATTCCTACAGGCAGAATAATGTTCGACGGTGCCGGCTGATAGGCAATGCCCACCGCAGAAAGAAGATGCACCAGCGACTCGAGAATAAAGGTACCGTATTTGAAATACCCCAGGAGGCCAAGATTAGTTATAAGGCTGAGGAAGAGGAATATTCTTTTTCGTTTGATACTGTCTGCCTGGGCAATTCTTTTTCCGGCATACCAGTCGACCACAGTGGAAATCCACAAAAGGATAACAAAGGGAGGGTTCCATGCCGCGTAAAAAATGTAGCTTGACAGCCAGAGGTGTTTCTTGCGGTTCTGCCAGGAAAGCGGTAGTGCATAGACACAATGCACCACCGCAAAAAAGACTAAAAATGTTAAGGAATTAAAAACCATTGAACCTTTGCGGCCACCTCAGCCATACCGGTTCCGCAAGGTGCAGCCGGTTAAACACTCTTTCCTGTATGGAAACTCAAAGCGTGTACTGACCCAGAGGGTCACTGATCAACACAGCGGGCACACCGAATTCCTGGATACCCACCAACAACTCCTTCCGGAGAAAGCACCAGTTGCCAGACCTGCATGGTCCTGGCACGAAATGCCCCCGCGACGGAAAGAAGATAATACTGCCACATACGCTGGAATCTCTCGTTATATTTCTTTTTCAGCCGGTCCCGGTTACGCTGGAAATTCCCATACCACGCCATCAGAGTCTTATCATAGTACGCTCCCATATTCTGCCAGTCCTCCATTACGAAGGTATCCTCCAGGGCTTCACCAATCTGTTTAATGGAAGGCAGCATCCCGTTTGGAAAAATGTATTTATCAAACCAGGGATCACAATGACGCACTGTTCTATTGGAAGCAATGGTATGGAGTAGCAGCAGCCCGTCCTTTTTGAGTGAACGCCGTGCCACTTCCATGAATTTTTTATAATTTTTATAGCCGACATGCTCAAACATGCCAACCGATACTATGGCGTCATAGGTGCCGTCGATATCGCGATAGTCCTCCAGCCGGATTTCCACAGGCAATCCGCGGCAACGTTGCTGGGCCAATTCTGCCTGCTCTTTTGAGACGGTCAATCCTATCGTTGTAACATCATAATGAGCCGCCGCATAACGGGCAAGACCGCCCCAGCCGCAGCCAATATCAAGAAGCCGCATTCCAGGCTCCAACTTAAGTTTGCGGCATATCAGATCCAGTTTAGCTTTCTGGGCCTGATCAACGTCATCAACATCTTTCCAGTAACCGCAACTATACGTCATTTGGGAGTCAAGCATCAATTCAAAAAGATCATTTCCGGCATCATAATGCTTTTCTCCGACCTCATGGGCTTTTCGCCGGTTTTGCCGATTCAACACCGTTGCCTTCAACGAATGTGAAAACGCCTTGATTTTAGGAAGAACAGTACGATCCAGTCTCCGGCGAAGCAATTTATAAAAAAACTGATCCAGTGCTTCACACTCCCACCAACCATCCATATAGGACTCCCCCAGTCCCAGTGAGGCGTTCAGCAGAACACGTGTATAGAAACGCTGATCTCCTACCTGGATGTCCCAGGCCCTTGAACCATTTATTCTGATATCAGCTGTTCCCAGCATCTCGGTGATATAGCGCTTGGCAAAACCCTCCATTTTTGTTCTCATATTCTCCCTCCATCCTCAACAGTTTCCAACATAATAAGGCAGCGAAAGACATCTTTGCCATCTGTAGGAATTACAGCGTTTTACAGCAGAAGGAGATCGGTTCGGAACACAGCGGTCATACCGTCCGGAAAAACCGCACCAGAAGAAGTTCAGGAAAAGCTGTGGCAGGGGAGCAAAGGCAAAACAGCCCTGCGTCATACATCTGTCGCTCCACCGCCCCATTTGAAACATGCTTCCGGCAACCCGACAGGTTGATTTGTGCAGTTTCTCACCTTGCCGGCCGGATCTCGCCGCTGGAAAACGCAGACTCCACCAGGCTACAGAGGGCAAAGGAATGATTATCTCTAACTTTATCACCGCTTGTACAATAAGACAAGAGCACATCGTGGTGTTGGAAATATCTGCGGCAACGGATTCAGACTGTGATTATTATAGGAAAAGAGATACAAACAGTTACTGTATTCTTTTCCTTCCTCCTCAAGTAAACAAGCGAGCACAAAATGCAGGCAACGTTATCGACGGACCGGTTTAAACAGGGTGAAAAATATAGCCGCAACAGTCTCCTCAACGAGAAAAAGATAAGAAAAGGCAGCACCCGCTGGAATCAACTCCAGAGCGCGCTCGATCAAATAGACCCCGCCCTGCAGAATGGTCCTATACTGGATTTCGGTTGCGGAGTTGGCTATTTTGTCCTTGAAGGACTGCGTCGTCACATGGATATGTGGGGAGTTGATATCCTGCCGGGGAAAATCACCAGATATAAAAAACTTATTGAGTATACTGACAGCCCTGCCTCATGGAAAAATCGATGTGTAATTGCAGACGGGGAGGAGTTGCCTTTTCCGGCAAATTCTTTTTCAGCGGTGGCCTCCTGGTATGTTTTTGAGCACATTCGACATCCAAGCCATGTTCTCCGTGAGCTTGTTCGAGTGACCAGAAAAGGAGGGGTCATTGCAATCCGGGCCCAGGATGCCAGAAATGGCTGGGAGGGCCACTGTAAGATCCCCTGGGTTCCGTTTCTCTCGCGCAACCTGGCGCGAACATGGATAGAAGCGTTCGGGAAATCGCCTCATCTGCGCGAAGGAGTATACGATATCACTCAACCCCAGGTAATCTCTATTCTGGAACAATTACACTGTACAGTAGTAATCCAGGCTGAACCGCCTGCCGACCTGATAGAAAACCACTGGGCCCTTTCAACAGAACAGGAAGTCCGTGAGACAGCCCGTCAAATCCGGCGAAAATTTGACGAGGGCAGTTGGCAGCCCCAACCGGAAAACCTCTATCTTTTTGCCAGGAAAGACGCATAGTGATCCCTGTCACCACCTGTCCTTCCTCTACCGTAGCAACGTTTTTTCCTCGTGCACCCGCTGTAAATCAAGCACCGAGATATGCTTTTTTCACCTCAGGGTTGTCAAGCAACTCACCGGCAGGACCCTGCAGGACTAAATGACCATTTTCCAGAACGTATCCGCGCTGAGCAAACTTCAGGGCCAGCCTGGCGTTCTGCTCCACCAGCAATATGGTGGTTCCCTGGCTGTTGATCTCTTTGAGCGCTTCAAACATATCCAGCATGAGCAAAGGTGCCAGTCCCATGGAAGGCTCATCCAGGATCATAATTTTCCGACCACTCATGTAAGCCCGGCCAACTGCGAGCATCTGCTGTTCTCCACCGCTTAGCGTCTCGGCAAGCTGATTTTTACGCTCAGCCAGTCTCGGAAAAAGATCAAAAACCCATTTCCTGTCCTTAACGACTTCATCGCTGTCCTTGCGAGCAAAAGTTGCCAAAACGAGGTTCTCCGTTACCGTCAGGTTGCCAAAAATCATCCTTCCTTCAGGGACATGAGAAATACCCAGCTTAGAGACAACTTTGTCGGTGTTGTATTTCAAAATATTCTGTCCCATAAACTCGATCTTTGAGCCGGGCTCCGCCGGAATCATGCGGGAAATGGCACGTAACGTCGTGCTTTTTCCTGCGCCGTTGGCTCCAATTATGGTGACTATTTCACCCTGCTCCACGGAAAAGCTAATCCCATGCAGCGCTTTTATTTTACCGTAAGATACGGAGAGGTTTTCCACGACTAATTGCATCAGTGAACATCCTCCTTGCCCAGATAGGCTTCAATGACTTTCGGGTTATTCTGAATCTGCTCCGGCGGGCCTTCGGCAATGACTTCGCCAAACACCAGGGTCTGGATGGACTGACACAGTTCCATGACAAATTTCATACGATGTTCTATCAGAAAAATAGCCACACCAAAGTCTCTATGCACCTGACGGATGATCTCAATCATCCGAATCAGTTCATCAGGGGTCATCCCGGCAGTGGGTTCGTCAAGAAAGAGAATTTTCGGTCTGGTAGCCATCGCCCGGGCCATCTCAACCCGGCGTTGCGCACCATAAGGGAGATTCCCGACAAGATGACTGGAAAACTGCTTGATATCGAAAATTTCCATCAATTTTTCCGAATTGGCAATGACTTCATCCTCCTGTCTTCTGCAGGCTGGTGTACCAAAAAAGGCGCCGAAAAGGCCATAGGTCAACTGGGAGTAATGAGCCATACGGATATGATCAATCACATTCATATGGCGCCACAGCAAAAGGTTCTGAAACGTTCGCCCCAATCCCATTGAGGCGATACGATGGGTTTCGACTCCTTTGATATTTTTTCCCTCAAGTTCTATTGTGCCTTCCGTGGGAGTATACACTCCTGAGATAAGATTAAAGACGGTTGTCTTCCCTGCTCCGTTCGGACCAATCAGACCACTTATCTGCCCGGCTTCGATCGAAAGATTGAAGTTGTTTACCGCACGGAGACCACCGAAGTAATGCGTCATGTTCTGGACTTCGAGCAATGGTGCCATTATTCAACTCCTGCTGAGCGTTTTTTGTTTCTGGGCCGCATTATTGCCTTGACGTTCAGTTCAGTAAATGAGATCAGGCCATGGGGGCGGAAGATCATTACCAGGATCAGAATGAGCGGAATGATAATCCATTTGAACAGCTCAAGCGGCCGAAGAGCCTCACTCAATACACTGATACTGACGGCTCCGACGATCGAACCATAAATGGAATTAAGACCCCCGAAGTAGACCATTGCCAGGATTTCCGCAAGCTTTTGTATACCGAAAGAGCCGGGATTAACATAGCGCAGCACATGCGCGAAAAGGCCGCCGGCCACTCCGGCCCAGAAAGCGCCGAACATAAAGGCAGTCATTTTTGTCTTACGGGTGTTAACCGTCATGGAGTTGGCAGCAGCTTCATTGTCCCGCACAGCATTGAGGGCTTTTCCCATAACTGAAGTAGTAAAATTATGGATAATCCAGATACAGAGCGCCATCCAGCAGAAGACAACCGGAAGAGAAGCATAGTTCGGCTGACTGCTCATGCCGCGAGGACCGCCGAGAACCTCAAGATTTTCCACCGCGCTTTTAACAATGAACATAAAGGCAAGAGAGATAATGGCGAGATAATCCCCCCTGGTGCGAAACGAAGGAATTGCAACAATAAGAGAACCCAGAGCGGCTACCGCACCACCGGCGACGAGAATCAGAGGGAAAAGCCAGGGCCCCAGTTCAGGAGGCAGCAGAGCTGGTCCGAACATCTTGTCATTGGCAAAAAGCATCAGCGTCAGAGTCGATGAAGTATATGCGCCCAAAGCCATGAAGCCGGGATGGGAGCAGGAAAATTCACCCTGATAACCATTGATGACATTCAGACTGATGGTCAGAATAATGGAGATCATCGTCATCTTGACTACCAAGGTACGATAGTCGTTTATCCCTGCCCAGAGGTGCAGTATCCCATAGAGAGCCACCAGATGCACCAATGTTGCCACCCATACGGGAGTTTTTTCGAGCATTGCGGCAATGCCGTTGGTCAATGGTGCAAAAACCCGCCCCAGTACCAAAATCGGGATAAAATAAATGACAAGATCATAGGCCAGTACATTTGGAATCAGAAGCGGCTCTTTCATAACAACGAGGGTGCCGAACAGAACCGGTATTTTCGGCAGATAGAGGTAGTAGGAGATCAAATCTCCCAGGTAATACTCCATCAACACCGCCGCAAAACCGCCAAGAAGCCAGCCGGCAAAAGGAACAACGGCAAACAGCCCCAAAAATTTTTTAATCATTTTCATGCGAGATTCCTGTATGCTTGAAAAAATGGAGAACCTGCAGCCTCTATCTACAGTCTGAGCTGGGTACTATGGGCCATTCCAAAAAATCCTCGAGGCCTGAACGTTAAAATGACAAGGATAATGGAATAGGCGATCAGATCTCTGAAGGTAGAAGGAAAAACCATTGCCACGAATATTTCGATAAAGCCAAGAAGATACCCGGCAAGTGCGGCTCCCATGATAGAGCCTCTTCCTCCCAGGATTGCGGCGACGAATGCCTTCCAGCCTATAAGAATACCCATATAGGGGTCCAGTATCGGGTACGCCTGTCCGTAGAGAATACCGGCAACCGATGCAAGCCCTGCACCTATGGCAAAGGTCAGAGGAGCGATAACGTTGATGGAAACCCCCATAAGAGGAACAGCAAGAAAGTCGTAGGACATGGCCCGCATCGCCATTCCCCATTTGGTTTTTTGGATAAAAGTGTGCAGGGCAAGCATCAATATGAGAGAGACGACAATAATAAGAACCTTGACGTTGGTGAAGTAGACTCCGCCAACATTATAGGAAACAGATTCCATCAGCGGCGGAAAGCTGAAACGCTGGGCACCGAGGATAATGAGGTTGCCGGTCTCAAAAATTATGCCAATCATCAAACCTGTTATGGCTGCGGATGCTCGGGGCGCACCGCGTAATGGCCTGTATCCCACCATTTCCACAAAGACACCCACAAATGAAGCAAGAAACATGGTGACAACTACAGTCAGAACAAAGATCATCCAGCCCGGCATGAAAGCAGAGCAAAGTGCCAGCAGAAGGGTGGCGATACCTAAGCCGATATACGTTCCCACCATAAAAATATCACCGTGGGCGAAGTTGAAAAGCATAAGGACGCCGTAAACCATGGAGTAGCCGATGGATATAACGGCGTAAAAACTTCCCCATTGCAAGGCATTGATCAGGTTCTGAAAAAAATATTCCATTACACAGCTCCCGTTTATTCTGATGAAAAAAAGAGCACTTCAGCCTGAGGCTCTGTAAAATGAGACAAAATACTGCCTGTCGACAGATGACCATCTCGTATGATGTGGTGCAGCTGTGGACAGGCAAAAACAGCCGGCGGATTCTTCAGGATACAGCCGAGGCCGTATCCTGAAGAAAAGAAACCATGCAGCGCTGTTTCACTGCCTGGCAATGCATTTTATTCAGGACAGATGGATTTGTAGAATTCGTACTCTCCTTTATCACTGATTTTGACGATCACAGCACATTTCTTTGGATCGCCTTCTTCAGTGAAAGTCATGTTTCCGGTAATTCCTTCAAAATTTTCGATTTTGGCCAGAGCATCTCTGACTGCCTTACGATCGGCTTTTATCCTGCCGGTGATCTTACCGCTGGATTCAATAGCGGCCTGCGCAAGACGGAGAGCATCCCAGGTCAGAGCGGCAACATCATCAGGAACATACCCATACTTTGCGTTGTAGCGGTCAATAAATTCCTTTGTAGCGCCGACGGCTCCTGCAGCGGCATAATGGGTACTGAAAAACTGTCCGTAGCAGGCTTCGCCGCAGAGTTCAACGGTTTCTGCTGACCCCCAGCTGTCACTTCCGACAATTGGTCCCTGCCAGCCGAGCCCCTTGGCCTGCTGCACGATTAAAGCGACCTCGTTGTAGTATTGAGGGGTAAAAAGAACCTGCGCTCCGGATCGTATGATTTTCGTCAGCTGAGAGCTGAAATCGGTATCTCTTGTGGTAAAGCTTTCATAGGCGACCACAGAACCGGCACCATGCTTCTCCTCCCATGCCATTTTAAAAAACTCAGCCAGTCCTTTAGGGTAGTCGCTGGCCACATCGTAAAGCACCGCTGCTTTTGTAAAACCAAATTCCTCAGAAATAAAATTTGCCAGCACCGGTCCCTGGAAGGGATCTAGAAAACATCCTCTGAAAACATAGGGGCGATCTTCTGTCGTTGCCGGGTTGGTGGACCATGGGCTGATCATGGGGGTTTCATAATTGTTGGCGACATCGCCGGCCGGTACAGCCTGCTTGGAGGACTGTGGTCCGATAATTATGAGAACATCATCCTGAGTTATCATTTTTGTGTTGGCTGTAACCGCTGATTCAGCTTTTGACTCATTATCCTCGAGAACAATCTCAACCGGAAATTTTTCCCCGCCCACTTCAATCCCGCCAGCCGCTTTAACGTCTTCAAGCCACATTTCAGCAGCATACTTGGTTCCCTCGCCTACTTTGGGAATATCCCCGGTCATGGGAGCATTAATTCCCACTTTGATAGTCGTTTTCCTCTGGCTCCATGCATTTGTCGAAAGACAAAGCATCAGAACACAGGATGCCACCACAAGATACGTTAGCTTCCTCATCATACGGTCTCCTCTTTTAGGGTTAAAACAGAACTTCAGAGTAGCATGCGTAATGGAAACGACGAAACATCCGCATCTGTCCCGTTTCACGGGTACTTCAGATGACAGAAGCACTGTCGTCAATCAAAAACGCAAAGCGGTACCCAAACGAACTGCAAATGAAAAGAATGCCTAAAACAACTGGTAATACAGAATTTATGAGATTAACAACCGGTACCATAACCTCGCCATGATGACAATAAAAATTATGCCGATTTTCTGCCGAGACCTGTAAGATTTGTGGTCTTGCCTCGATAAGTAACAGAATTATCGTCATAAAAAAATGGTCTAACAAACCGCCCGGCGACAATTCCCCCCTGATGGCCAGGAAAATACCTTTTGGTGCCTTCCGTACAAAACTGTCATATAGCACTATTTTAGGCCAGGCATTTTCTCTGCTCAACACAGATAGTGCCACTCACTAACCCAGATATTTTTGAAAAAATTCTAATAAATGTTTCTCATCTACATAAGCATGATTAAGAAGAGGAATACTTTTGGGGATGAACCCGAGGATACTCCATAATGTTTGCCCGGCGATTCACAGCAAGTCGCTGCATCTTTTTCTCCCCTGAAAAAAATCACAGAAAGTTCTGTAGCAAAAAACATGGATTAGAAAGGGAAAATACGATACTCTGTATCCTGTAACAACAAAAAGAATTCTATCTGGACAATGAAAACCATAACCTGCTTTACTGGCGTCTTTTCGGTAAAGAACATACAATGGGAGATCTTACATGAACCTGCAGAAAATTTATGAATATGCTTTGCAACGAGAAAAAGAAGGGTACCAGTTCTTTGCGAGAAACGCCGAAAAAGCTACTCATGCCGCAGCGGCGGAGATTTTTCAAAAGCTGGCGGATGAAGAGCTCAAGCACATCAAATATATCGAGAAATTGATGAGTTCCCCTGAAGAGGAGGCAGGAGAAAGCGACATGGACCTTACCGATGACGGCTGGTTTGATAACAGGGCCCAAAAAGAACTTCTAGATCAAAGCCTGATAGAATCGATGATACCAGATGTCGCCGTCCTGCGTACCGCCTATCTGATTGAACATGACCTTTCTTTATTCTACGAAAATGCCGCCAGCCAGTCTTCAGGAAAGGCGAAACAGGCTTTCTCGCAACTGGCCAAATGGGAAAGAGGGCACGAAGCCTTTTTCCAGGAACTGCATGACAAGGTTTTTCAGGAATATACTGAAATGCCCTGGGGTGGATGAGAGCAGTTGCGAATATAATGAAGTTAACAAAGAAAAAGGGCCTCCACCGCTACACGCAGGAGGCCCTTTTTCTTTGTGATGCAGGAAATAACCTTATGCTGCTGCCTTAACGATATTTACCGCGCATACCTTCAGTTCCGGAATCTTGCAGATTGGATCGTGGGCAGGATTAGTCAATATATTGGCACAGGTTTCAATAAAATGAAAGGGCATAAAAACCGAGCCCTGATTAACCCTCTTAGTCACCATTGCCTTGGTATCGACAGTCCCCCGCCGTGAAGAAACAGTGACCATTTCACCGTTTCCAACCCCAAGTTTCTGGGCATCTTCTGCATTCATCTCGATGAAGCCCTCTTCTATTTCAGCGTGCAGCGTTGGTGAGTTTCTGGTCATGGTGCCGGTGTGGTAATGAGCAAAAACCCGTCCGGTTGAAAACCAGAAGGGGAACTCTTCATCCACATTTTCCGCCGGGGAAAGATAGGCAATGCCGTGGAAAAGGCCTTTGCCCCTGGCAATGCGGCCCTTATGGAGGAAACGAGTGCCCGGGTGATCAACCGTGGGGCACGGCCACTGCAAGCCATCACCCTCCAGCCGCTCATAGTTCATCCCTGCATAGGAAGGTGTCAATTTTGTCATCTCATCAAAAATCTCTTCGGGAGACGAATAGTCCATTGCATAGCCAAAACGGGTGGAAATATCCTGGATAATCTGCCAGTCCTGCCGCGCTTCACCTCGAGGCTCGACTGCCTGACGAACTCTGGTGACACGCCGTTCAGTATTGGAAAAGGTGCCGTCTTTCTCAGCAAAGGAAACTCCCGGCAGAACCACATCAGCCATCTCCGCAGTGGCCGTGAGAAAGATATCCTGCACCAGGAGAAATTCAGCCTTCTGCAGTGCCTTTTTGACATGATTAACATCGGGGTCACTGACAACCGGATTCTCTCCCATAATATACAGGGCTTTGACAGTATCGTTTTCCAGTCCTTCCAGCATACCGGGAATTGTAAGCCCTATCGTCTGTGAAAGGGATTCAACCTGCCAGGCCTTGGCGAACTTTTCCGCCGCAGCACTGCTTGTCACCGGCTGATACGCGGTAAAAACATTGGGTAATCCTCCCATATCACAGGCACCCTGAACATTGTTTTGACCGCGTAGAGGGTTAACACCGGCACTTTCCTTGCCGAGGCTGCCGGTGAGCATGGCCAGGTTGGCAAGCGATTTAACATTATCCACCCCGGTAGTATGCTGGGTGATCCCCATACAATAGACAATAGAAGCTTTGTCGGCCGTGGCATAACACTCAGCAATCTTCGTAATGTCTTCAACGGACACTCCACATATCTCAGATGCCTGCTCCACCGAAAAAGCTTCAATCACCTTTCGACAGGACTCAAAATCCTCGGTCTGTTCATCAATATAGGATTGGTCATGCCAGCCGTTCGCCAGAATGACATTCATTATGCCGTTGAGAAGAGCGACATCGGTTCCCATTTTCTGGTTCACATGAATATCAGCAATTTCAGAGATATGTACTTTACGAGGATCGGCAACAATAATCCTGGCACCATTCTTCTTAGCCCGAAAGATCCGGGTGGCGACAAGAGGATGAGCAACAGTGGTATTTGATCCGATAATAAAAATGCAATCAGCCTCCTCAAACTCCTCGATGGAATTTGTCATGGCACCACTTCCAAAAGCTGCGGCAAGACCTGCCACGGTGGAAGAGTGTCAGAGCCTGGCGCAATGGTCGACATTATTGGTTCCCACTCCGGCGCGAGCGAACTTCTGCAGGAGATAGTTTTCCTCATTCGTCACTTTAGCAGACGTTAAGAAACCGATACTGTCAGGACCGTTTTTCTGCTGTATCTCCTTGAGCCTGCCGGCGGCATAGTCAAGCGCTTCGTCCCAGGAAACTTCGACAAGCCGGCCATCCTTGCGCAGAAGCGGTGCCGTCAGCCGCTTCTTATGACGAATGAACTCATGGACATTCCAGCCTTTAATGCACAGCTTTCCCTCATTCACCGGGCTGGTTTTACAGGGTATGGTCCCGATGGGATTGCCGTCCAGCACTTCGAGAAAAAAGTTGCAGCCACAGCCACAGTATGTACATGTCGTCAGTACTGTCCTGTAATCCATAGTAACTCCCCTTCTATTTATTACCTTCTACAGGCTCTAAAGTATTCAGTGGTGATCGTTGTCCTCTTTTCATCCCTGTCTTGAAGTCAAAATTATCATCCATGATAGAGTTGACTTTTTTATACAAGGTTCGCAGAGGAATCGTCGAGGGACAAGCCTCCTCACAAAGGCCGCAGTCGATACAGCGTCCAACCATATGCATGGCCCGGGTGTGATGAAAAACAGGTATCTCCGGAGGAAGTTCCCCTTTTTTAATGAGATCGTCACATTTCAAACTGCACTCATTGCAGAAACACATGGGGCAGATATTGGAGCAGCCGTAACACTTGATGCATTTGACAAACTCCTCCATCCAGTAGGCAAATCGATCAGCCACCGGAAGAGCATCGATCGCGGCAACCGATTTTGCCTCGCCTGCCGCACAGGGCTCACCGGCGGTGATGTTTTCCGGATACGGCTGACTGCACTCACAGGCATCGGCGAGCTCCTGCGGGCAGGCTATACCTACCGGCACCACCTTTTTAGGATGAAGCTGATTCCAGGTATACAGTGTCTGCAGTCCCCTGTCGTCACATCCTCTGACGAGAACGCCAAAGACATCGTCGGGATAGGCGCGATAGAGATTTATGAGGTATTTATTCAACGGATACCTGGCATCCCCGGCATGTTTATAGTCCCCCAGGACCATCTTCTCGAGATCTTCTCCCTGCTGGAAAAGATGGGGGGCAACATGGCCGTTCTGCATAGCCAGTCCCAGGAAAGCTTTGATCTCACCGGATCCCAGCAGTTCCTCTACTTTTTTTCTGATAGTGTCAATCATGGAAACACCCTGCCCTTAACCCTTATACCAACTCTTTCCTGTAATCGTTTCTCAGCGGAGAAGGACCAAGCTCACGCAGCTCTTCGATAAAGGAAAGAAACTCATGGACCAGTTCCGGCGCCTCAGCCGAAGAAACCCAGCTTGCCTTAAGACGCTTTTCTTCAATCCCGCTGAATTCAAGCATCTCTCGCAGAACGGTTACACGCTTCTTGGTGGAATAATTACCATACAGGTAATTGCATTCGCCAAGGTGTCAGCCGCCGACAAAAACCCCGTCAACGCCTTTCTGGAAGGCGAGAAGGATATGGTGCGGAGACACACTCCCACTACACATTACCCGGACCGTACGAACATTTGCCGGATACTGTAAACGACTGACCCCAGCCAGGTCAGCAGCGGCGTATGCTCACCAGGTACAGAGAAAACAGACGATCTTGGGTTCAAAAATGTCGTCACTCATTGTTCAATCCTTTTTCTTAATATGAAACTACACAAGCATTCTGCTTTTCAGCCTTTCCGTCCACTGTTTTCCCCATCAGACCAGGCAACAGCGTTCTTTTCACAAAATCATAGCGCCCGAATCTGCGCCATAAGCTGCTCCGGCCTGTACCCTCTCAGGATAGCACTGTGGGAAGGACATGTTGAAGCGCAGTTGCCGCAGCCTTTACAGAGAATCTCTTTTACTTCGCAGATATTTTTTTCCCTGTTATAGCTTATTGCGTCATAGGGGCACACATTGAGGCACCCCATACAGCCGACACAGGAGTCTTCGATTATCTGGGCCACAATGGCACTTTTCACCAGCCTGTCCTTGAAAAGGATGGCGCCCACTCGAGATGCCACCCCAATACCCTGGGTTCGTGCCTCAACCGATGTGCTGGGATAGCGGGCACTGCCGCAGACAAATACACCATCAGCCGCAAAGTCAAGAGGGCGAAGCTTGGCATGGGCTTCAAGAAAAAAGCCGTTTTTGTCCGTGGGAACCCGCAGGAGCCCCCCTATTTCCGCTGCATCCTCTCTGGCTACAAGCGGCGTGGCCAGCACCACCAGGTCACAGTTCATCTCTTTGGTGACGCCAAGTACGGACTGATGGAAGGTTACCTTGCCTTCCGTCACCTCCGGAGGCTGCGCCGCATCATAAACATCAAAGCTTATGCCCAGGCCTCTCGCATCCCAGAGCATCTTTTCTTTTTCATCGCCATACATCTGCATATCACGATAGAGCACATGGATATCAGCAAGAGGAAAATTCCTCTTTATGATCATGGCGTTTTTTACCGCGGTGGCACAACAGATCCGTGAACAGTATTCGCGCTGCTGGTTGCGTGCACCGGCACACTGGATCATCACGATCCTGGACCCTTTAAAGGTCCCCTGTTTCAGCCGCTGTTCAAGTTCCATCTGTGTAATGACCGTGCCACCATTATACCCTAGCAGTCCTTTTTCCACCAAAGGAACGGCACCGGAAGCAACCACGATGCATCCCACCGTCTCTTCTCTTTTTTCTCCTGCCGTGGTGATGGTGACCCGGTAATTGCCGATATAGCCCTGAATATCTGTGACTTTCGATTCAAGCAGAGGAGTGATATTAAAGGTGGAGCTTACCTTCTCAGCAAGTTCATCGATATATTTTTCTGCTGAAATGCCGTTATCGAGGACATGCAGCTGACGCATCAGCCCGCCAAACCGTTTTCCCTTTTCTACCAGCAAAACCTCAAGCCCCATGGCCGCAAGCGCCTGAGCCGCTGAAAGTCCTGCTATACCGCCGCCGATAACCAGTATTTTCCGCACAAGAGATGACTCGATATCATCCTGAGGTTCCAGAGTCGTGCTCTTGGCAACTCCCATGCGCACCAGATCCATAGCCTTGGAAGTAGCAATGTCTCTTTTCCCCATATGGACCCAGGAACACTGGTCTCTGATATTAACCATCTCAAAAAGATACGGGTTCAAACCTGCCTCGGCGCAGGAACCGGCAAAGAGAGGATAATGGGTTCGGGGCGAACACGACGCAACCACGACCCTGTTGAGCTTATTCTCTTTTATAGCCTTCTGGATCTCAACAATGCCCGCCTCAGAGCAGGTATAGAGATTTTCCTTGGTAAAAACAACTCCCGGCAGAGTTCCGGCATATTCCGTCACCGCCTTGCAGTCAAGATGCCCGGCAATATTGGAACCACAGTCACAAATAAATACGCCGACCCGTAAATCTTCAGTTGTCCGATCGCTCTTTTTTTCCATTGTCTTGAAAACCTTTTAAGAGACCTTGAGTAATACTTCAGGAGTCAGGGTTACCGTTTGTACCGCCCGAGAGGCCGCACTGCTGGCCTGGGCAACTGATTCCGGGATATCCATCGGGCTGTGAGCGCAGCCGCAGACGAAAATACCTTCCTTGGTGGTATCCAGAGGATTTTCATGGCTCGTTTGAAAAAAACCGAAGGAGTTGATACCAATTCCCAGGATATCGGCTAAATCTTTCATTCCATCAACTGGAGCACAGGCGGTTGCCAGAATAACAAGATCAAATTCTTCCCGGCACACTACCTGCTTTACCGTGTCTTCATAAACCAGCACGGGATTATCGTTTTTCCCCTTGATAATCTCAGCCACCCTGCTGCGTCGATAGATGATATTGGAATTATTACTGCCGCGCACCTTATATTCATCAAACCCCTTGCCCACAGCACGTATATCCATACCGAAAATGACCGACGTGGTATCGTTGTCATGTTCATGGGCAATAACCGCTTCCTTGATGGAATGCATGCAGCAGAAGCCGGAACAAAACGGGTAAAAACGCAGATCTCTCGACCCGACGCACTGGATGAATGCAAGTTTCTTGGCCGTGGTAAAGGCAGCCGCCTTTTCCCGCAGCTCTATCAGCCTGTTTTGCAATGGGAGGTATTCCTCATATTTCTGCGCCCACTGCTGCAGGGCCGGATCGTCTTTTTCTTCCTGGGCGGCATACGTGTATCTCTGATAAAAAGCCTCCGTTGTTTCACCGTTTTTTTCTTCCAGCCTGGCAAGGGCTTTGGCAGCTCTTTTCTCCTGTTTGTCCAGCTCTTCTATCTCAGCCGTTACCAGAATATCCGAAGGCCGGTGGATATGACCGTGAGTCGGGCCACTGGCACTGAGGAACCTTTCAAATTCCATGGCTGTTATCACATTCGGCAGATCTCTGTATCTGTACTCCGGTATCTTGCCCGGATCAAAAACAGTATATCCGGAAGCGACAATTATCGCTCCGACCTCAAGCTGCACCACTTCGTCCTGCTGTTCGTAATCAATGGCATTGGCTTCACATATCTTTTGGCAGATACCACACTTTTTCCCCTGGAAGAGCCGGCAATGGTCCGTGTCAATGGCATGGGTCGAAGGAATACCCTGGGCAAACCAGCTGTAGATGGCTTTTCGTTTACTGTGCCCTTCGTTGTAGAGATCCGTCACCAGTGTGGGACATTTCTCGGCACAGGCACCGCAGCCGGTACATCTGTCGGCCATCACATAACGGGCTTTTTTGCGGACCCGGGCAGTAAAACAGCCGGCACTGCCGTCAACTTTTTCCACTTCACTATAGGCCATCAGCTCAATATTGGGATGTCGACCGACATCCAGCATTTTGGGCGACAGTATTCAGATGGCACAGTCATTGGTGGGAAAAGTCTTGTCCAGCTGCGCCATCTTGCCGCCGATACTGGGCAGCCGCTCAACCAGATAAACTTTAAACCCCATCTCAGCCAGATCCAGAGAGGACTGAATCCCGGCGATACCGCCACCAATAACAAGCATATCCTTATTCACAATCTACCTCCTGTTAAGGCAGTTAAAAAATGGCCAGTTCAGGCGGCCTCGGTAATGTTGAGAGGCCCCAGCGATTTGATTTCTTCGGTAAATCCGGTGGCAACTTCAGCAAACTTTGTTCCCTCGGCTGAAGATATCCATTCGAGTCGCACCCGTCCCGGCTCAATTCCCAGAATGTTCACCAGATCCCTGGCCGTCTTGAAAATCTTCTCACATCTAACATTACCATCCAGGTAATGGCAGTCGCCGATATGTCAACCGGCCACAAGGACCCCATCAGCCCCATTTTCAAAACTCTTCAAAATAAAATTCGGGTTGATACGCCCAGAGCACATGACGCGAATAATGCGCATATTCGGTGGATATTGAAATCTGCTCACGCCGGCCAGGTCGGCGGCTGAGTATGCGCACCAGTTACAGGCAAATGCAATTATTTTTGGCTTGAATTCCCCGGACATTTTCCCTTCCTTCTCTATGAATTATTCCTAAAACTTCATTTAAGGTAAACCTTGTTTTCCTAAAAGCTGCTATCCCTTATCTCCTGTGCAGCAGCGCAGGAGATGCTCATCCATGCGTGCCCTTTTCGGTGGCAAGCACTGTATTTTTTCAGGCGGTGCCCCATGAGGATCCTCCATCAATAGTGCTCCCTCTCAAAAGCCGTTTCCACCATGGACAAGACCTCTTCATTATCGTAATTGCGCACCGAGGCCGCGCCGGTGGGGCAGGCGACTGCGCACATACCGCAACCTTTACAGAGTGCTTCGTTGACAACAGCCACTTTCACCTCATCCTCACGTACTTGTACTGATATGGCACTGAAAGGACAGACACTCTCACACTCGCCGCAGCCCCTGCACATAAAGTCCTGCACATAGGAGACAACGCCTTCAACAGTTATGTTTTCCTGGGAGAGTGTCACTGCGGCACGCGAGGCGGCAGCGGCAGCCTGAGCGACACTTTCCTCTATCGGTTTCGGATAATGGGCCATGCCTGCAAGAAAGACTCCCGCCGTAGCGAACTCGACGGGACGCAGTTTGGCATGCGCTTCATTAAAAAATTTGTCGCTGTTGCAGGAAAGCTTGAACATCTGGGCCAAAGGTTCATTGTCCCGGGGGACAATGGCGGAGGCGAGGATCACCAGATCGGTATGGATACGAACATCCATGTCCAGCACATGATCGTGCGCCGTGACCCAGAGGCCATCATCTTCTTTTGCCACCCGCGGTTTCTTATCGCTGTCATAGCGGATGAAAATGATCCCCAGCTGCCGCGCCTCTTTATACAAGGACTCGCGCCTGCCATAGGTGCGAATATCCCGGTAGAGGACAAAAACAGTGGTAAAGGGATTTCTGCTTTTGAAGGCGATGGCGGATTTTATGGAATGCGTACAGCAGACCTTGGAGCAGTATGGCCTGTCCGGCTCTCTGGAACCTACACACTGGATAAAAACAACGGATTCAGCTTCCTCAACTTGTTTCTCTCCTGCGGTGATGGCCCGGTCGAGATCCAGATGGGTCAGAACCCTGTCATCCTCACCATAGAGGTATTCCGTCGGAACATATTCACGGGCCCCGGTAGCCATTATTACGGCACCATGTCTGAGAGAGACATCCTCACCTTTGTGAGAAATGGTCGTCTCAAAATTCCCGATAAAGCCGGAAGAGGTCTTGACCTCGGCCTCGGCATATACCTCAATGCGTCCGTTGGCCTCGATTCTCTGTTCCATCTCGATGAGTTTTTCACCGATTTTCTCACCCTGCCAGGTGGAGAGAAGATCCCGAGCGACTCCGCCGAGGCGGGCTTCTTTTTCTACGAGATAAACGCTAAACCCCTGATCCGCCAGACCCAGGGCGGATGTCATACCGGCAACACCGCCGCCTATGACCAGGGCACTTTTAGTGACAGGCAGAGTTGGCTGGCTCAAGGAATGTATCAGCCTGGTTCGAGCAACTGCCATACGAACCAGATCCTTGGCTTTGACGGTTGCCTCTTCCTTATCATTGCTGTGCACCCAGGAGCACTGGTTGCGGATATTGGCCATTTCAAAGAGATACTTGTTCAAACCTGCATCTTTGAGAGTTTCCTGAAACAGCTCTTCATGCGTTCTTGGCGTACAGGCAGCAACAACCACCCTATTCAACCCTTCCCGGGTGATGACTTCCTTGATCTTTTCCTGGCTGTCCTGGCTGCAGGTAAAAAGATTTTCTTCCACATAGCGGACCCCGGGCAGTGAACGTGCCATTTCCGCAACCGCGGGAACATCAACGATGGAACCTATATTGGTACCGCAGTTGCAGACAAACACACCAATACGTGGTTCTTCCACACCAACTTCCCTTTCTGAAGGAAAGACCTTGGTTCTAGTAAGACTGCCCCTGGCGGAAGCAAGATCCGCTTCAGCCGCACAGGCTGCGGCACTGGCCTCCATTACCGAATAGGGAATATCCTTCGGTTCCTGGAAAGCGCCGCAGACATAGACACCCTGGCGTGATGTGCTTACAGGCGAGAAACTGCCGGTTTCAGCAAAATTATCGGAGTTCAGCCGGATATCGAGGGTCTTGGCAAGATCCACCAGATCAGCAGGAGTTTCCATGCCAACGGAAAGCACCACCATATCGAAGGTTTCCTCCAGAGCCTTGCCGGATTCGTCGACATAGCGGAGAGACAGATCGCCCGTATGAGAATCTTCGACAATGGAATGCACCCGGGTACGGAGAAATCTGACACCCTTCTCATGTTTGGCGCGCTGATAGTAGCTCTCAAACTCTTTGCCGTATGTACGCATATCCATAAAAAAGATCGCTGTGTCAAGGTCATGACCAGCATGCTCTTTGGCGATAACCGCCTCTTTGACTGCATACATACAGCAGACCGAAGAACAGTAACCATGTCCGCACTTATTGATATCCCTGGAGCCGATGCATTGCAGCCAGGCAATTTTTTTGGGTTCCTTCTTGTCGGAAGGACGGACCAGGTGCCCCTGATAAGGGCCGGTGGCACTGAGTATTCTCTCCATTTCCATGGAGGTTATTACATTGGGATATGAGCTGTACTGATAGGTATCGAGATCAGATGGATCAAAGGTGGAAAACCCTGGTGCAACAATAACGGAACCAACCTGCAGGTGGACGGTTTCCTCTTTCTGATCAAAGTCTACGGCATCCGCCGGGCAGACTTTTTTACAGAATCCACATTTGCCGTTTTTCACAAAATAGATACAGTTTTCCGCGTCAATGGCGTATTTGAGCGGAACCGCCTGGGGATAATCGACGTAGATAGCTTTTCTCGGAGCCAGGCCCGCATTGAATGTATCAGTTACTTTTTTAGGGCATTTTTCGGCGCATTCCCCACAGGCAATACATTTCTCCATATCGACATAGCGGGGATGCTGCAGCAGTTCCACTTCAAAGTTTCCCGCAGTACCGTCGATGGATTTTACTTCAAAGAGTGTTTTGAGTTCAATATTCAGGTGCCGGCCGACCTCGACCAGTTTAGGTGAGATAACTCACATCGCACAGTCATTCGTGGGAAAGGTTTTGTCCAGCTGGGCCATGACCCCTCCTATGGAAGGCGATTTTTCAACCAGATAGACATAAAACCCCGAATCGGCCAGATCCAGCGCTGTCTGCATACCTGCAATACCGCTGCCGACAACCATGACCGAACCCTGAACCTGCTGAGAATTTTCTGATTTCATCAAAGTTCTCCGATACTCAAAAATGATATAGTGTTCTCTATGTGCTTTTTTGTATTTTCAAGCTATTACGTTATCCAATCAGCCAACCGAAGCCTTTTATAACTTTTCAGCAAGGTAGGAATAGAGATCTTTAATCTCCACATCAAGATCTGTGTTGGATTTGGCACAGCTCAAATGTATCTGACATTTGGGGCATGCCGTGATAATCGTGCCGGCACCGGCCTCCATGGCTTCCTGCAATCGCCTGATCTGCATGGTCTTGGAACAGGAAGAGCACTCCATCCAGGCTGTCGTGCCGCAGCAGACCGCATTTTCCCGGTTGTTTTGCATCTCTTTGAAAGCAGAATTGGAAGCCATCCGGATCAACTGCCGCGGTTCGTCATAAATTCCTGATCTTCTGCCGAGCCGGCAGGGGTCGTGATAGGTCACCGTCCCCTGTTCTTCCTGGCTGAAGACCGTTTCCATCTCTGCCATTCGAGCAGCAAGAAACTCTGAAATATGAACAATCTCGAATGGAAGCTCACCTACTACTGCAGGATAATTCTCTTTAAAGTTGGAGTACCCCTCGGGACAACCGAAAATGACAGTTTTGGCACCTGAGGCCTGAATGGTCGCCACATTTTTCCGGGCAAGCGTCTCAAAAAGCTCTCTGTTACCACTCCAGAAGGCGTCATGGCCGCAGCATCGCTCATCATTGCTCACCACCGGCTCAACACCGACCTTATTGAGCAAAGTGAGAATGTTTTTTGGCGTATCAATAATGTTAAGATTGAGATACTCAAAAACCGGAGTCTGGTAGGGAGCACAACCGACAAAATAAAAATATTCCCCTTTCTCCCGAATGGTACCGCAGCCCTTGGTCCACTCTATACGGCTTTGCTTAAGATTACCCGACTGCAGAGTGGTGAGTGTCTGAAAGATTCCATGATGGCTCTGTCTGGGCAGATTGCCCACCGCAATAGCTTTTTCCCGGTATGAGCGAATAAATTCAGGAAAATCAATCCCCACCGGGCAGCGGTCACTGCAGCGTGAGCAGCTCAGGCAGGCCCACACATCATCGCTTTGCAGTATGCTGCCGTCCGGTTCAACCAGGGTCCGTTTGATCATCTGCCTGGGAGAAAAACCGGAGCGCTCATAGCTGATAGGGCAGCTTCCCGTGCATACCCCGCACTCCATGCAATAGTCAATTTGCTGTTTCGTAAGCTGCATAGTCAGACCTGGTTCAGTTAACAGTATCAACACTCATCAAAAAAATTTCATCATGAGGCTGCTCTTCGGAGTATCTCCCTCCGAAGAAAAAAAAAGTCCTCTTTTACTCCAAAGAGCTCAGAACGCCGTTTCCGGATGAAAGACATTGACGTCACGAAGGTCATCACCTAAATAGGCCCGTTCATTCGGGCCCAGCACGCCAAGAGCAAGCGCGAGAATGGTCCAGAAATGCACAACCTGATAGTGGCCCTCGTAATGATGCGAAAGCTCATGAATCTGGGCATGGCAGTTATGGCAGCCGGCAATACAATAGGTCGCTCCACTTGCCTTGATCTGCTCGTCCTTGATTCTACCGTATTCCAGGCGCTGCTCTTTAAATCCCGACTGGAGAAAACCGCCGCCGCCGCCGCAACAGTAGTTGTTCGACTTATTTGGCGACATTTCCACCAGATTTTCTTTACCGATTGCCGCTGTTATGGCAAACCTGAAATCATCGGCTATTTTATCACCGAAACTTTTACGCACTATCTGGCAGGGGTCCTGCACCGTAAACTTAACCCCCAGCTCTTTATTCCAGTCGGAATTAGGCTTCAGCCTTCCCTCTCGAATCCATTTGGCATAGTACTCGTAAATATTTTTGGTTTCGAAGTTGTGCTTGATGTTGAATTTTTTCAGTCCGGCCCGGACTGCGAAAGTGACGTGGCCTCACTCCGTATTAAGGTAGGTTTTACACTTCAGCTCATCGGTTGCCTGGGCCTTGGCTTTGACAATATGCTCCCAGCTGTCGTTATCCGCGAGAAAAAGACAGTAATTCTCCGCAGCCCATGCTTTACTGCCATAGGTCCAGTCAACTCCTGCCAGATGAAGTATTTTCCAGAGAGGGACCATTTCATCAGGCTCCGTCATCGGCTCTCTGGAATTCTGATTGATAAAGAACTCAGCACCGACTTTATCTATAGGCGCCTGCATGTCGGCAAACTCCGGCTGCGACTCCCGGTATTCCTCCAGAACATCATTAACGACGAATTTGAAGTCTTCCACCGGTGTGCCCATGGCACTGCAGGTTTCATTCTGTACGGCCATATCACAGGATCCGCGAATACCGGAGGGTCGTTCATCCCTTGGCCTGGATGCACGGACATTAAAGATAAGCTGGGGGATATCTATCTTCATGGGACAGACATAGACACAACGCTGACACATGGTGCACATCCAGGGCCAGTTGGATTTGCGGACTTCTTCATCCATTCCCAGCACCAGCATACGCAGGAATTTCCTGGGATCCATGTTTTCAAGACCTGTTGCCGGACACCCTGATGAGCAGAGCCCACAGGTCAGACAAAGACTGAGATTGCCGTCCGGCAGAATGTCTTTGATATCGTCCAGAAAAGACCTTTTCGCCTTCCCTTCAAGCTTAATTGCCACTTCAGCCATAGTCATCCTTCCTTCTTGAAAAGTAGAGGGCGATAAGCCGGTCGACCGTGAGAAGATGTCTTTTGAGCCCGCTCCGACAATCAACCCCAAAAATCACGACGCGCAAAAACACTGCCGGACACACTTTGTCCAGACATACCTAAACTAGCGCATATTTTTATGCTTATCAAGAGATATAACACAAACCCGACAGTTATGTATCACTTCAATAAAACTGAAAAGAAGCCATTCACCGCACTGTCTGAAAAAGAAGAGAGACGGGTACTTGGAATATCTCCATTTACCCAACATATCAGACAAAAAGAAGCAGACTCGCCGCCATAACCGCCATTCCCGCAATCAGGCCGATAATGGCAACATGGTGTTCCCCATACTCTTCCGCCGTCGGCAGGAGTTCGTCCAGAGATATATAGATCATAATGCCGGCAACAGCCGCGAAGGTCACGCCAAAGAATGCGTCGTTAAAAAGGGTGAGAAAGAGGAAAAAACCTACCAGTGCCCCAATGGGCTCAGCCAATCCCGACAAGAAGGAATAGACAAAAGCTTTTTTTCTACTCCTGGTGGCGTAGTAAATTGGTACTGAAACGGCAATACCCTCCGGAATATTGTGAATAGCTATGGCCACCGCTATGGAAACACCAAGGGCAGGATCATCGAGGGCTCCTATAAACGTGGCGAACCCTTCGGGAAAATTATGAATGCCTACAGCCAGGGCGGAAAAAAGTCCCATCCGCATCAGCTTCTTTTTTTTGATCTCCTCAGGAACATGATCCCCCGTTTTATTAATTTCATGGGGGTTTTCTGCCGAAGGCACCAGGTAGTCAATAAGAGCAATGAGAAGTATGCCGCCGAAAAAGGCTATAACGGTATACGTATAGCCAGCCTGCATACCATACAGTTCCGTCATGGAATCCTTGGCCTTGACGAATATTTCAATCATGGACACATAAATCATCACTCCGGCGGAAAATCCCAGCGATCCGGCAAGAAATTTCGGGTTGAACTGCTTCGACATAAACGCCATGGCACTGCCGATGCCGGTTGAAAGCCCGGCAAATAAGGTGAGTGCAAAGGCAAAAACCAGATTATCGTTTTCCATCTGTGCTCTTTGAGTAATAGGGAGTGAACCGGGAAAAGATAGTGTCTTCTTCACCTCAGAAGTGTACCAGACATACCTGTTTTTCGAGCTGTTGTATATCCTGCCGCTTTCCTTTCTTTTGTCACCTGTCTGCTTTGCTTGGTAAACTATCTTCTTTCGCTTCTTTTATCTATAGTTTTATTTACCATGCTGCAAGCTTCAGTTGTACTTCAGATATCACTCCTTTAACAGCAGCTGCATCAACCCGGTAAGTGAGTCCCCATCTGTACCGGGTGGAGACGGTGGCGGTGGGTGAATGGTGGGGTCCCACCCCGCCAGCCGGGCAAAAAGCGTCCACAACGCCCTGCCCTTGAGGATACAGTTAAGGCGCGCATCAGAGGTTTCTCCCCCTTCAGGGGAGTGGGCACAGGAACCACACCCCGGGTAGCCTGCCGTACCATTGACGAGAAGATCATGTTCACCGCCCGGATGACGATCAAGGAACTGCGCCGCCCAGTTGGCATCGCGGCCGCCTGTGGTGTATGGCGGAGTGGAATCATAATAGAGGGCATCGTCAACCCGTTTATCGAGAAAGTAGTTGCCCTCAGGATCGTAGTTCTCGATATCGCTGAAATCAAAGAGAATCCTGTTATGCGTCCGGCAGTGTTGCCGTATCTGCCGGTTGGCAATATCGGAATCGTCATTAACTCCGCCGCCGTTGGCATGACCCGTCATAAAAACAAACTGCACCGGATGGTCGGAGGCCCTGGGATGCGTTCCTCCTTCACCGAACAGGCCGATAAGCCATTCCATTGAGTTGAGGTAAAGGTCAATGTCGTGACCACCGATATTGCACCACGACCACATTATGACATTGACATGAGAGGTATTGCTGCTGATGAGATAGGTGTAGGTATCTCTTGCCCACATGGCAACGCCATCAGGGTCGCCTGGATAGACCCCGTCACCCTGGCTGAGATCTGGTTTTCCGGGAATCACCCTGTCTCCCAGGCTGAGGGCCGAAGTGCTGCCGGAAGTTGCGTTTACCCAGGCGTATCTGTCGCCAAAGGCCGGAAATGCATGCAGGCTGTTCAGGCCCGTGATCAGCTGGCTCCCGTGGGAAGTATGGTTGTAGGCGATATGGAGCTTCTCTTTTGCTGCCGCAATAGAGCTATCAGGAATATCTTCCGGCCACGTGTCCAGATGACCAATGGTATAAGCCGAAGCAGCCTGGGCCGCAAGAATAGCGGCCAAAAAGAGCGAAGTAATTGAAACAGTTGCTATTTTCATCATAACTCCAGTAAGGCCTGTAGGTGTTTTATCGCCGTGGTACTCCCGGAATAAAGCCAGAGCAAAGGGCATGAAAGCAATAACGTTACACAATCATTGAAATCACAATAATATAAAAAAATCTGATTACCCCCTGAAAAACGGGAAAACTCTTTTTACCGGGTTCATTTGTGAAAACAACTATGTCCAGCAAAGATATGGCCACAAATAACAGTAAGAGCCTTACCGATAAACTCACAAGACTTTCAGCGTTGGCTTTTTTTCACCAGTAATAGTCCCATTTCTGCTGGTCCGCATTAGTACAATCAGTTACTATTGCTCCAGCTCCATTATCAACCGCGTCCCCATCAAGGGCGAGACACTTCCCACCTGAAACAAGCTGGCCGCTGAAATTCCATCTCTGGTTCAACTGATTGTCATAACATTGAAAGAATTGGACGACCTGACCGGGCCTTGGCCCGCCGTTGCCTGCAAGATATTGAGAATCCCAGACATCACGCACATCCAGACAGAGGGTACCGGAGAGGAAATTGATAATTCCAATCTGTCCCCCATCGCCCAGCAAGAAATCACGTATCCCTGTGACTGGTTTCCCGGGAAAATGCACCAGCGTTATCGTATTTTGGTTTTTTCCGGTGGGTTTTGTCTTAACAGGTGCATAGAGATTGCTCGGTGAGCAGGGCTTTACCACAGCATTACTGCCGGATGGTCCTTCCTGGGTTAAACACAGATTTTTTGATTCAGCCCGAAGACGCGCAACACGACCAGCAGCAATGTCGCTCTTTTCGATGCGCCATAACTGCTCATCGGCACCGGTACACTCCTCAATGGTAACAGCTCCCTGCCCATCGGCCGGACGAGTGAGACAAAGGCCGCCGTAGCCGCGCACCATGGTCTTCTGAAATTGCCATTGCTGATTGGAGCCATAGTGGCAATCCCAGGTCTGGACATCACTGTAACTGTTGGTATCCACATCAAGACAGCGGCGGTTCTCAGTCGGGTCGTCAGGTGCTTGAACATAGAGAGCCTTTTTAGTGATATCCCAACGCCATTCCTGGTCATCCAAGGCCTCGTCACAGGCCCAGCCAAACGCATCAGAACCGTTGCCGGCGCCGGCATGCGCACTGAGACATAAAGAACCCGGCAATGAAAGCAGCGATCCGGGTATATGCCGCCCGTAAGCACGCTGAATCCCCGCCACATCTCCGGGGCTCAGTGAAGTGGGACGATTGGAGCAGTACGCCATGATCGAGTCGGGGTCAGGAGCACCCCAGCGCATTTCAGTAGGTACAGGCCACCATGGCCAGGATGGAGCGTAAGTTTGCTGGGGACATCCACTGATATCCCAGTCGCCCCGCTCTTCCCCATGGTAGAGTCCCAGGGCATGCCCGAATTCATGGATAGCGAGAAACTCCGTGTTGGCCCTGTCACCCTGCAGATTAAGTCTAACCCCGTGCTGCTGGTAATCACCCCAGGAGCCATGAGCCGGATTTTGCCCTCCACCGGATGTCAGGATCTCTATCTTTATGTTTTCATCGGCAATGCCGGGGCGTCGCGGCCCCAAGGTGTGAGGCGGTGTGGCCGGACTAGCTTCATTCTGGCACTGCTCCCAGCCTGTAAAAATGATCCGTGTTTCACGCTCCCAACTGTTTTTCAATGCCAGCCGTACCCATTCACGCCGCTCTGAACTTGCCGCGCCTGGATCTTCCCAGCATACCACAAGCTTGACCGGCTCGCTCTGCCAGACCGTCCACATCAACCCGTTCCCCCCCATGAGCGCATTTGCTGATAAAGGCACAGTGAATGGAATAATAACCAAGAGGAAAACGACTTTGCCAAGTAGCTCTGCAACTTTTGCTGAATGTGATGCCGTTTGAGGATCTTTTTTGCAATGAACTCCACCTTTATTCGAGCACATTTTTCATCCCTCTCCAGTAAATATTGATGAACTCGTAAAAAGTGACAGGATGCTGTTCTCAGAGCGTCCCCACTTTTCTGCAACTTCAACTTCCTACCAGCATGCCATCAATTGTCACAAACTTCTGCTTCAGCCCTCCTGTATTCCACGTGTTTATATTCAGAATGTCGCGCAACAGCTCAAGAAGACAAAAACGGCTGTGCCACTCCATTCCATTACATTACATAAAAAAACAGTTTCACTGCCTGGCTCTACACTTTTTCTCAAGACGAAAACCAGATTATCACATCTCTGGTATTTGCATCAGCAATGGAATCTGATACTCTACTCTGTCCGCACTTATCCGCCCGATTCTATTTGCAGCAGAGGAGCTGCCGCCAAAAGTCACCCTGTTATTTTGCGGCCTCCAGGGCCTGCTCAAGATCGGCAACGATATCGGCAGGGTCTTCCAGGCCAACGGAGAGACGAACCAAACCCTCGGTAATTCCCGCCTGGGCCAGTTCCCGGCTGCCATAGGTTGAATGCGTCATAGAGGCGGGATGCTGGATCAGGGTCTCGCAATCGCCCAGGCTGACCGCGAGTTTACACAGTTTCACTGCATCCATCACTTTTTTGCCGCCCTCAACCCCGCTCTTCAGCTCAAAGGCTACTATGCCGCTGAATCCCTTCATTTGCCGGGACGCGAGCTGGTGTTGAGCATGGCTGGGAAGCCCGGGATAATGCACGTGCTCTACGGCAGGCTGGGTCTCAAGCCATTGGGCAATGTGCTGGGCGGAAGCGCAGTGCCGCTGCATCCGGAGTGCCAGGGTTTTCAGCCCCCTGAGAATCAGCCAGGCATTGAAGGGGCTCATGGTTGGTCCGAAATGATGAAAATAGGATTTTCGAATGACCTCGACCAGCTCTTTTGAAGTCACGATGATGCCGCCTATGATATCACCGTGTCCGCCAAGGTATTTGGTCGCCGAGTGAACAACGATATCGGCCCCCATCCGGGCGGGCTTCTGGAGATAGGTTGAGGCGAAAGTATTGTCCACCACCAGAGGTATCCTGTTCGTATGGGCTATATCGGCCCATAGAGCTATATCAATGACGGCAAGAGTTGGATTGGCGGGTGTTTCCAGGTAGAGCAAACGGGTCTTGTTATCCACCATCGAGGCCACCCTGTCGCCATCGTTGCTGTCAGCGGGTGAGAGGAAGCGGCTCTCTATGGAAAACTCGGGAAGATGATCATGAAACAGGGCAAAGGTCCCGCCATAGAGGGCATTACAGGCAACAATATTGTCACCCGGCCGAGCCAGTGACATCACCACGGAGGCGGTTGCCGCCATTCCTGAAGCGACCGCGATGGCCTCTTCACAGCCTTCGAGCATGGCCATTTTTTCCTGGAGCTGGGCAACCGTGGGATTGCCGATCCGGGTATAGAGAAATCCTTCATCAACGCCGGCAAAGACATCCGCGCCGTGCTGCTGGTTCTTGAAGGAAAAGGTGGAAGTCATATGAATGGGCGGGACAAGATCCATACTTGTCGTATGGATGGTTCGCAGCCCATGCACGATGTGGGTATCTTCGTGAAGATCTGTTTTTCTGCTGACCATGGCGACCTCCTTGTGGGTGTATGTATTATACCCAAAGCCGGCATGATAAGCAAAAGAAGGTTGAGCTCAAAGATACTAATCCTGAAGACAACGGATACTGCGGCCGCTGGCGCGCCTATTGCTGAGATACTCAGTGCTATAGCCGCTGCCGAAGTCATAATAATAGCTTCGGTTGCCATCCACGGTACTGGACCAGTAGCTGCCAAGGCCGCCCACAAGTTTGAGCGATCCATCAGTATTACTGCGATAACCTGCCGCAGAAAGCCTCAGGGGCGAGGCAAAAGCCCCGGCAGAATCTCTGGAGGACCAGGAAGCAATTTCTATCTGCCACTCAGAAGCGGTAGGTAATCTGAAACCGGCAGGACAAGGATTATTGGGACCAGACTCTCCCTGCCACAGGTTGTTGCTAGGCGTACTCCTCCAGTCATTGAATTCTGTGATAAAGCTGCCATGATTAGGCTGATCAGAACTGCTCTGCATTGAAACGGTCGGGCTTGAGCGATATTCATGACCGTCACCGCCCCGACCCCACTGATACAATGTCCCATAACTGTCAGGATCAGCACTTTTGGTGGCCACGCGAAGAGCCCCAAGATTACGGTCCATCCAGACCTTGCCCTCCGCAGAGATAACAGTGCTAACCCCACCGGGTGCATATTTACTGCTGTTCAACGGAATCACCACAACCTTGTTTTCAGCAGAAGCTGGAGATACTGGTAAGCAAAGTGTGAAGAGCGTAGCAAGACACAACAGGTATTTCATGTTCTCTCTCCTTGATAGTGACCGGCAGTTCAGAAAAACGATGGACCACGGTGTTAGCCTGGAATTTTCAGAAACGTGTTGTCCAGTCCAGTAAGTTGATGATTCGACACATCCATATTTTTTTCTTCCTGTACAAACTGGTACAACCGCATTATTCCTCAAAACGCTCTGATGGTTCCAGAGGAGCAATCGACCAGGCAAACAATGAAGTTGGCCAATTATCTTTCAACAGGAAGTGCTTTCCTTCTCGAGCTCTTCTCTTATACCAATTGGAGAATAATCATCCGTTACATATCAGCCATTTTCCTGAAATCAATGGCCTCAGCATATCCTTCCAGTTCATCCTGAGTGATGTCGCTGCCGTTTAAGGTGACCAGAAATTTCCCTGCTACTGCGATCTGGATTTCACCCCTGCCATTGTCAGGGGTATAATTGACAATGGCTTTCTGGCCCTGTATCTTCTTCAGTTTTCCACCGGATGCTGTTGCCATCGCAGGATTTGTCAGCATCATCATAACTCCCTGCAGTATTGGGGAATCAGTGACAATCTGAACCGTCATTTGGCTGTTGTCTTTGCGATATTGGCGTTCCGCACTCACCCCTCCCCCAAACATTGCCGCCCCTGCAGCCTGGGATGAGGTATTCTCTGCAGTCCAT
>JAZBNU010000476.1:0-5187 GCA_036350815.1 Desulfopila sp. | reverse complement strand
TTGCTTCGCGCCTCGCATCCACGGCAACCTCGGCTGGTGAGAATTTCGGGCTAGAGTTAAAGAACACACACATCCTTCCCTTTACCTCACGCCTGTGGTATATTTTCTGGCCTGATGGCTTCAGGCGGAATACCTTTTGGTTACATTGAATTCTCTCTTCAAGACAGCCACGACATGAAATTTGATTGTCCGTCTCGCAGGCAGGATGTTCAGGCCGACCTTCGATTAGCGCAATAAAACTCTATACTGAACTGAACAGATTTGCATAACAAGAAATACTCAACACGGTACTACCCATGAACCAGTTTTTTGTGTCTGTAATTATCACCAGTCTTTTTTTGCTCTCATGGGCAATAAGCACTTCTCAAGCTGCGACCGGCCCAAAAGCTCTTCTGCCCGAAACTGTTTTCGATTTTGGAGCGGTTGTTGAGGGAACTGAGGTGACTCATGATTTCGTCATAGTAAACAATGGTGACGAACCTCTGGAAATCAACCAGGTGCTGTCAGGCTGAGGATGCACCGCCGCGACAAGTTCCCGGCTGATCCCTCCCGGTGGTGAGGGCAACATCTCTGTCAAATTCAGTACCTTGGGCTATGGCGGTCAGGAAAAACGTGAAACGGTTATTCTCACAACAAATGACTACAGCCGCCCGGAACTCAAAGTCATGCTCCAGGGCACGGTGGAAAAACCACTTACTTTTTCCCCGAATCCAGTAATTCTGCAGGGCAGCGCAGGACAAAAAATAACGGTTGATGTGGAAATTGTACAACACAAAGATGCTTCCTTCGCCATAACAGACACTCACATACGACACAAAAACCTTATTCGAGCCGAATTGATACAGCCGTGTGTTCCAGAAAGAAAAAAATGTATCCTGCGTGTAGAAAATCTTCACCACAACAGCGGCAGCTATGCCGACTATATCACCTTTCGGACCAGCAGCAGTCTGCAGCCGTTTTTCTCCCTCAGTGTCATCGGCCGGATTAAATGATACTACTGAAGAAAGGACTGCGCTGCTGTCTGGTACGTTTCCTCACAGCCTGCGCAACCAAACACAATGCTGCTGGAAGCCGCACCTGCAACAGCTCTTTTTTTGTCGCAGCCTCTCTACTCTTCTCGCTTCTCATCAGCGGCTGTAATACGCATCCAGAAATACAAACCATGACAGGCTTCGCTCAGGGAACTGTTTGGAATATCACCCTCTGGGGCGGCCACAGGACTGACATGGATGTACTGCGCCAGGCAGTTGATCAGGAATTCAGCCGGCTCGACCTCCTGCTGTCCGGTTATCGTCAGGACTCTGTAATTGAACGGTTTAATACTGCCCGGACAACAGAAGCCATAGAGGTCGGTCCGGAAATCGTCTCCCTGGTTGAAATTGCAGCTCAGGTAAGTCGCTCCACTCAGGGAAGCTATGATCTGACCATCGGGCCGCTTTTTGAATTGTGGGGCTTCAAAGGAAATCACCTCACTCCGCCGCCGGAGGAAGATCTAGCCCAGGTCATGAACAGGATCGGTTTCAACAAGCTCGAAATAATTCCCCCCGACCGCCTCCGTAAAAGGCTTGTCGACATCAGCATTGATCTTTCCTCAATTGCACAAGGCTACAGCGTGTCCCGTCTGGCTTCAATAGTAGAACATTCAGGCATAGAAAACTATATAGTGGAAATCGGCGGCGAACTGCAGACCCGGGGACGGAAACCTGACGGTTCACCCTGGCGCATAGGCCTGGAACGGCCAGTTGCTGAAGAACGGTCTCTCCATAAGGTTCTTACTATTGAGAAAAGGACACCTGCGGCAGTGATGACTTCGGGCACCTATCGCCGCTATTTTGATGAGCAAGGAAAAAGATACAGCCACGTCCTCGATGCGCGTACCGGCAGACCGGTGGAGCACAGCACTGTTTCGGTCACTGTATTTCATAATGACCCAACTGTTGCCGATGCCTGGTCAACAGCCCTGCTCTGTCTCGGTGTCGAAGAAGGGGCTGCTGTTGCCGACAAAGCCGGAATCGCCGCTATGTTCATCTCAACCCAGAACGGTCTTCTTACTGAACTGTTCAGCCCAGCCTGGACTTCTTCAAAGGGAATCACCGTCACCAAAAGCCTATAAAAGCCTCAACCAGGAAACCCATGCCCCTACCATTCAACGGCCGTCAATACCGCACCTGCGCCTTGCTCATCTTCCCTGAAGGAATGAACCGTAATAGTTCACGTGCTTGCTGAGTTCATAATCGAAGCATCAAGAACCTGCCGTACCTTAACAGCAAAATCTTTTGCTGAAAAAGGTTTTTCGAGGAATTGAACCCCCTCCTCCAATACCCCGTGATGGGCTATGACATCAGCCGTATACCCCGACATAAACAACTTTTTGAGAGACGGATACTGCGTCGTCAGATATTCGGCAAGATCTCTGCCATTCATTTCCGGCATCACCACATCCGTTACCAGCATATCAATTTTTCCGGAATACTCTTCTGCGATTCTCATCGCTTGACTTGGAGTAGAGGCCACAAGAACCAAATAATCAAGCCTTTCCAGCATAGTTTGACTGAAATCCAAAATAGCGGTCTCATCCTCCACTATCAAAATGGTTTCTCCTTTGCCTCTCGGAACCTCCACACTTTCCTCTGGAAGCTTCTCAGAAACAACTCCGTTGTAGCGCGGTAAATACACTTTGAATGTTGTCCCCTGACCTGGTTCACTGTGAACGGTAATAAACCCGTTATTCTGTCTTACTATCCCATACACCGTCGCCAACCCGAGCCCGGTACCTTTACCGATCGCCTTGGTTGTGAAGAAAGGTTCGAAAAGCTGACTTGTTATTTTTTTATCCATTCCGCAGCCGTCATCACTGACGGCCAGCACCACGTAATCACCAGGCAGAGAGTCAGGAGAATCAACATAATGGCTCTCTCCAAGATGCACCATGGATGTTTCAATAGTAATCCTGCCGACACCATCGATGGCATCACGGGCGTTGACACAAAGATTGGCCAAAACCTGATCCACCTGGGTCGGATCCATCATTACTCGCCATGTTCCCCTGGCCGACCGCCAGATCAAATCGACATCTTCGCCGATTAACCGACGCAGCATGGTCAGCAGGCTGGAAACAGTTTCATTAAAATCCAGTACCCGTGGCTCAATGGTCTGCTTGCGGGCAAATGCCAGCAACTGGCGCGTGATTTCCGAGGAACGACGAGCCGCCTCATAGATCTCTTCCAAATGGAGACGAACAGGGTCGGATTGTACCATGCCATCCAAAGCTAATTCAGAATGTCCCTGAATAACGCTCAACATATTGTTGAAGTCATGAGCCACACCCCCGGCAAGACGTCCCACGGACTCCATCTTTTGAGCCTGACGCAGCTGCTCTTCAAGCTGCGTGCGCTCACTGATATCATGAACAAACTCAATCACGCCGGTTATCTCGTTTGTTTCCAAATCAAACATAGGATAACAGCACAACTCGAGTTGCTCCGGGCAGTTGCCCCCGGAACCTCTGACAATATCTCGCTCCATCTCCCTGGACTTCAGGCAGCGTAGAGCCGGACACGGACTGCATGGTTCTTCCTTCTGATAATAACGGTGGTGGCACTTCTGTCCCAAAAGCGGTACCCGCTCACCGTACCATTTTTCCATCATTGGATTGGTGTAGCGGATGGTCAAATCGGGATTCAGTACACAGATACCATCCTGTATGCTTCGCATCACATTAGCCAGAAACTCCTCGTTGCGGCGCAAGGCCTCTTCAGCCTGTTTATATCTGGTAATATCATGAATGGTGCCGATCACGATATTTTTTTCCTTATCGTATTCGGCAATAGAATGAATATCACGAACCACATTGTCTGAAATACGTTGTATACGAAACTGAACGTCGTAAGGGATATTTTCCTCCACAAGTTTGAGCATGGCAACATCGAGCATTTCTCTATATTGCGGCAACGGAATCTTTTTGATTTCTCCGATAGTGAATTTTCCCTGCCCCACTCCATAGATCCGGTGCGCCTCCCGAGACGCGTTTACCTGTCCCGTATTCAGATCAAACCGCCATGAACCGACATGTGCCATGGCCTGGGCACGCTGTAATTCACGCTCCCTCTCTCGCAGAGACGCTTCTGCTTCTTTTCTTTCGGTAATATCAGTTGCTATCTCCAGACGGACATGGCGACCATCCTGCCATGTTATGGCACGATCTCGAACATCATACCATCTGCTGTTTATTTGATTCTGAAACTCCCATTGATAGATTCCTGCAGCATTACCCTCCGCATCCACCAGCTTTTCATTGGAGCAGAAAGAACAGGGTCCCGATGCCCCCTGTAATATCTGCCAACATTTTTTCCCGATGACATCGTCACTCCAGAATTTTCTCCCGTATTCGTTAATAAACAGTAATTCGTGAGTCTGCATATCCGCTATATAAATTACAGCATCGACACTATCCATAACGATCCGCAACCGCTCATAAGAATTCTGCATTTCAGCTTGGGCCTTGCGCTCCTCGGTCTGGTCACGGAAAACCAGTACTACTCCCTGTATTTTTCCTTTTTCATCACGAATAGGCGCCCCAGAATCGGCCACAGGACGTTCGACACCATCTCTGCCTAAAAGTAAGGTATGATTGGCCAGGCCAACGATGCACCCTTTGCGCAGGACTTTATCCGTGGGATTCTCTACTTTCTGCCGGCTTTCCTCATTGATGATGGGAAATATTTCTTCCATCGACCGTCCCCTTGCGTCCTCATTTTTCCAGCCGGTCAAAGCCTCAGCCACGGGGTTAAGCAACTGCACTTTTCCCCGACAATCTGCTACAATTACACCATCGCCAATAGCTTGCAGAGTTATACGGTATCTCTCCGCCTCAATCCGTATCTGCTGTTGATTAGTGCGAACTTGGGCTGTAAAACGCAGCAGGACAACCAGCAGAAGAAAGGCTGTTAAAACCACAAAAAACCACCCTTTTCCCGTTGAAAGCATTAACAGCTGCTCCGGTGTCTGCGCTATCATCACCATCAGCTGGTCAGAAAAGTAGATCCAGAAACCGGCAAGCATCACATAGAGCAAAGATACGCTCCAGGCAAAAGGCAAGCCCAATAACGCAGGAATGTCGCTGTGCTTTTTTTTCGTATCTCTTTCCATTTTTTCCCTGAAAGTAAGATCATCAACCAGAATCTCTAA
>JAZBNU010000475.1:0-12126 GCA_036350815.1 Desulfopila sp. | reverse complement strand
TGAGTGATATACAAGTGCAGTGCCAAGGTGCGGTCAACAGAATTCTCCCTGACGATCTTATAGGAAGTAAACACCAGAGGTTTATTCTTCAGATAAGTCTATTTCAAACGGTACTAATTGCGCACAACATTGATATTGCCAATAGAGTAGAAGATGTTCAGTTAAATACAACTGTAGAGTTTTACGGCGAATATGAATGGAATTCAGAAGGTGGTGTCATTCATTGGACACATCATGATCCAAATGGCCAGCATGTAGATGGTTGGCTAAAATATGCTGGTAAAATATATCAATGAGAGGATTTGATATTAATAGCACCCCGAAAATGTCGAGGTGCAGGTGCTTTAGTTCTTGAATATATTTTTCTTTGCCTGACTATACGAGCTAACTTGATCAAATTTAAATCTGATCTCGTTATTCTTCCCAGTCTGAAACGTTGCCCAGCAATTGCCAGCCGCCTTGAGAAGCTTTTCGTAATGACTCTGACCATCTCTCAAAACAATTTCATAATATTTACTTCTTTTGAAGTCTCTCGGATACTTGCATGCTGTCTGCGCGCTTACTGTAATTAACAAAAAACTTACTAACATCAACAATAGCGTTATTTTCTTCACCCTACCTCCTTACATTAACATTAATATTTTTCTTTAATACCGGCTCCTTCTAATGCAGCTAAAACATATATCCTTTAAATTAAACTTCAAAATCCAGCATGCACACAACAGGATACAGCACCTCTTGACGATAAGCTTTACCGTAGCGCCCTCCGGCCATTGTTCTATCGTTATGCCCTCTCAAGCCTCAGTTTTTCGTTGATCGGCACCCTTCTGCTTCAGTTCATCGGCAAACGTATGCCGAAATAAGTCTCTTACCAGCAGAGCTTACATCCTTTAAGATTTTCTTATATCGCCAAAATGCTGAGCACACAGAGGAGAACTGGGAAAACTGCTGGGAAAAATAAAAAGCCACTTAAGATTTTCTCTTAAGTGGGCTGTTATTACTGGTGGGCGAGGCGGGATTCGAACCCGCGACCTTTGGCTTCGGAGGCCAACACTCTATCCAGCTGAGCTACCCGCCCTTCTCTCATGAAAGCAATAAAAAGTTTCTCTCTTGTTTGAGAAGACTTTAGAGAAACTCCTTTTACCAAAACCACACCTGCTTTGCCATACTTTTTGAAATACTTGTACAACTGCATTGAAAATTCAACACATACCATCCACCTTCTCAATTTTCAGTGCCACCTCTTTTCTTTTCCACACAAACAGGGTAGCTTTATTTTATCGGAACAGCCGCATACTGTTCCATTACTTCCAGACAGAAACTGCAATCTTCATGGTGCCTGAAATGTTTAAACCTCAATGTCTTCCCATACTCATCGGCAGCCTGCCGTTAAGCGATCACCACGAAGCTATGGAACTCATTCTTACCTATTCACCGGCGATACCTCTCTGGCCACAGCTGCCCCTGCGCAATGGAGAAGGGATGATACGCCAGTTTCTCTCAGGTTTTCCAGGACTTCAAGAGGAAAAAAACCGCTACTGGATCGACACATCCAGAAGTGATTTTGAGGAACAAATGGCCTCGTTCTACGAGGATTATATGGAAGTAGAGCAAAATGGGATCTTCCCAGAAGGTTCCCGATTTTCCCTTGGCAGTGATACAGCTCCTGGATTTGCTGCTTTCCTGGAAAAAATCGCAACAGTAGAAACAGAGTACATTACCCTGAAGGGCCAAGTGACCGGTCCTGTCACAACCGGTATCGGAGTCAAAGACCAGCATGGCAAAAGTATCATCTACGACGACAATTTGCGGGATGTTCTAGTTAAGCACCTCACCTTTAAAGCCATATGGCAGATAAATACCCTGCGGAACATCCTCGGTTGCGATCAGCCCATTCTCTTTATCGATGAGCCCGGAATCGTCAGTTTCGGCTCGAGTGCATTCAGCGGTATCTCACGGGAGATGGTTTCTGACGCGGTGACGCAGACAGTTACTGGAATTCAGAACAGCGGAGGCCTTGCCGGTATCCATATTTGTGCTAACGGTGACTGGGGGCCAGCCCTTACATCGCCCGCGGATATTATCAGCTTTGACGCCTATTTTTATTTTGATAACTTTATCCTTTACAGGGACCAGCTTATCGAGTTTCTGCAGCGTGGCGGAATATTGGCCTGGGGGATCATCCCAACGGCAGATCCGGCCCTGCTGGAAGAAATACACATTGATACTCTTTTGAAAAAATGGTTGGGACAGGTGGAAACATTGGCACATTTTGGCTTTTCCCGAAATACTCTGCTAGAGCAGATACTCATTGCACCATCATGTGGTACCGGCTCCCTCCCTCCGAATCTGGCAATGAAGGTACTGCAACTCACCGCTGAACTTTCAGAAAAAGTACGGAACCTGTAATCCATAGGACCAGGATGACGATAGAACGCGCTATTCTACCTAACAGTATTGAGACACCTCCGGTTGAAAAAACAGCCCGCTCAACAACGCCTCATAAGAAACATTTATTTTTTGCTTGAAAATATTCTATAGTTACATTAAGACTAAAGTTCAGGTGTGTAACATTGTTCTTTTTCACAAAATAAAATTTTAGATTATTTCTACTTATTTATTTACTTTCAAGTATTTATACAACATAACGTGATAAAACGAGTAACGATCTAACATAGGCTCTTTCTGTTAAATAATGCTTTTATAAAGATATTTTAAACCATTTAATAGAGAGATAAGCGACATCACCATATCCCGAAATTTCAAATTCAACCGTGGCAAGTAACAATGTTAAACAGTTTCAACCCGGATATCCATAAACGACTTGAAGCTGCCGTATTGGAGGTTTTTTCCCAATCCGATTTTCACAAAGCCAGCATTCGTGACGTTGCTGAAAAGGCAGAAGTCAGCTTTACTACCATTTACAAGCATTACGGCAGTAAAGAGCGGCTGGTTTTCGCTTTTGTGGATATTTGGATGGGAAAATTAACGGACCGGATCGTTGACCACATCCAAGGGATTGAAAACTTGCAAGAAAAACTTCGAAAAGTATTCTGGTTGCAGCTCGACTATTACGAACGCCACGAAGGATTGGGCCGCATTGTTTTCATGACCCTTCCCATGAAAACCTGGATGGCTGACGAAACCTTCGAACAGCGTCGAATGATGACCCTGCTGATCAAGGTTCTCAGTCAAGGGCAGCAACAAGGTATTCTCAACGACCAGGTTGACGCTTCCGTTCTTCTAGATTTTCTGATGGGATTTGTACAGCGCAGTTTTTTCATGTGGATCCAGAGGGGAAAACACGACAGTCTCGCTGAGCGAGCCAATCCAATGTTCGGCATGGTCTGGCGTGGCATGGTTAACCCGCGCCTGCTTGACCAGGGCGGACTGTCCGAGCTGCTTTTCAAGGAATTTTAAAACAGTATCAAATACTTTTGCCACACAACTCATGCAAAAAAGGAGGCCGGACGATCAGCAGAGAGCAGTTCCGCTGACCAGGGAGAGAGGGGAACTCACAGGAACAATAAAACAAAACAAACGAGGGCCATTATGTCGAATTACGATGCTGTATTTTCTCAAAGTATTAACGAGCCGGAAAAATTTTGGGGGGAAGCTGCCAAAGGAATAGACTGGTACAAAGAGTGTGATAGCGTTCTTGATTCTTCCAACCCTCCGTTCTACCGCTGGTTTAAAGGCGGCAAAATGAACACGTGCTATAACGCTGTTGACCGTCATGTCGACGGAGGACGAGCCGACCAGACCGCCATCATCTACGACAGTCCCGTTACCGACACAATCAGAAAAATCACCTACAAAGAACTTCTGGAAAAAGTTTCCACATTTGCCGGTGGATTGCAAAGCCTTGGCGTAAACAAAGGTGATACGGTTGTCATTTATATGCCCATGATACCTGAGGCGGCCATCGCTATGCTGGCCTGTGCCCGCATTGGCGCTATTCACTCTGTTGTTTTTGGTGGCTTCGCCCCCCATGAACTTGCTATTCGTATAGACCATGCTCAGCCAAAGGTACTTATTACTGCCTCCGGCGCAATAGAAGGCGTCAAAAAACTCGCCTATAAACCAATGGTTGACAGCGCCCTGCAACAGTCAGTTCACGAGGTGGGAAATATTATCCTTCTGCAGCGAGATTTTCTCAAAGCGGAAATGACGGAAGGCCGCGACGTTGACTGGAATGAATTGATGGACAGAAGTAAGCCTGTTCCATGCGTTGAACTTGATGCGACCGATCCTCTCTACATCCTCTACACCTCTGGAACAACCGGGATGCCCAAGGGTGTTCTGCGGGACAACGGTGGTCATGCAGTAGCACTTGCATGGAGCATGAAAGCGGTCTATGACATTGATCCTGGTGATGTCTGGTGGTCGGCATCTGATGTCGGCTGGGTTGTGGGTCACTCCTATATCGTGTATGCCCCACTCTTGATCGGAGCGACATCGGTTTTCTATGAAGGCAAACCAGTCGGCACTCCCGACGCCGGCGCCTTCTGGCGTGTTATTTCACAACATCAGGTCAAAACCCTGTTCACTGCACCAACAGCCTTCAGAGCCATAAAAAAAGAAGATCCTGACGGAACATTTCTGAAAAAATATGACATCTCCTGTTTTAAGTGCCTCTATCTGGCCGGAGAGAGACTTGACCCCGACACCTACCACTGGGCAGTTGACCTTCTCAAAGTACCGGTAATCGATCACTGGTGGCAGACGGAAACGGCCTGGGCCATCGCCGCCAACTGCCGAGGCATCGAAGAGTTTCCGGTCAAACCCGGTTCACCAACCAAACCGGTTCCCGGTTATGATGTACGTATCCTTGATAACGATAACACTGAAGTTGAAAGGGGAAAAGAAGGCAATATCGTGGTCAAGCTGCCTCTGCCTCCAGGAACGCTGGTGACATTATGGCGTAATGATGAACGCTTCATTAAATCATATATGTCTACTTTCCCGGGCTATTATGAAACAAGCGATGGAGGATATGTCGACGAAGACGGTTATGTCTACGTTATGGGCCGCATGGATGATGTTATCAATATCGCCGGTCACAGGCTTTCCACAGGAGCCATGGAAGAAATAATCTCCAATCATCCTGATATTGCGGAGTGTGCTGTTATTGGCGCAGATGACAAACTCAAGGGACAGCTGCCGGTCGGGTTCTTTGTTCTCAAAGCAGGTGTCGACAGAGACCCGAAAGAGATCCAGGAAGAACTGGTTAAAATGGTGCGCGAGTCAATCGGACCGATCGCCTGCTTCCGAGAAGCAACAGTTGTAGCCAGGCTTCCTAAAACCCGCTCGGGCAAGATTCTGCGTGGCACCATGCGCTCAATAGCGGCGGGCAAAGAGTATAATACCCCATCAACCATCGATGATCCTGCCATCCTTGATGAGATCACCGAAACACTCACTCAAATGGGATATCCCAAAAAATAATTTTTATGGCAAAGCGTGGACATTTGTCCACGCTTAAATCTTTAACACATTGTAAGCCGGTTCCTTTGAAACCGGTCATCAGAAACAGGACCATTTTATGAAGATCCACGAATATCAGGCCAAGCAACTCTTTCGCAAATACAATGTCCCGACTCCACAGGGTAGTGTCAGCACAGATCGCCAGGGCGTTATCGCCGCAGTTGAGCAGCTCGGCCTGCCTGTGGCCGTCAAAGCCCAGATTCACGCAGGCGGTCGCGGTAAAGGCGGCGGGGTAAAAATTGCAAAAACTCTGGAAGAAGCTGGAAGTGCGGCAGATGCCATTCTCGGCATGACTCTCGTTACCAAGCAGACCGGCCCACAGGGACGGCTGGTAAAGACAGTGCTTATCGAAAAAGGCGTCTCCATTAGAAAAGAACTCTATCTCTCCATTATCCCAGACCGCGAAACTGCCAGCATAACCATAGTAACCAGTCAGGACGGCGGCATGGACATCGAAGAAGTTGCAGCCCAGCATCCTGAAAGAATCATCAAGGTTCCCATCAACCCGCTCATCGGTATTCAGGGATACCACCTGCGCCAGGTCATGTTTGGCTTGGAACTGGATTCCACCCTGATGAAGCCTTTCGGCGCTATTCTTAAAAATCTTTACAATCTTTTCGTCGACTATGATTGTTCCATGCTGGAAATCAATCCTCTCATAATTACCGAGGACAACGATATAATTGCTCTTGATGCCAAAATCGACATTGATTCCAATGCTCTTTATCGCCACGCCGATGTCGTTGAAATGCATGATCCCAATGAAGATGATCCGGCTGAAGCGGAAGCGGCCAAATTTAATCTGAATTACATCAACCTCGATGGCAACGTCGGCAATATGGTCAATGGTGCCGGTCTGGCCATGGCCACTATGGATATTATCAAGCAGGCCGGTGCTGAGCCCGCCAATTTTCTTGATGTCGGCGGCGGAGCTAACGCAGAGATGGTCGAAAATGGTTTTCGCATTATTCTGAGCGACCCTAAGGTTAAGGCAATTCTCGTTAATATTTTCGGCGGCATTCTTCGCTGCGATGTCCTGGCCCAGGGTGTGGTCCAGGCTGCGGGCAAGGTACAGCTCAATATTCCTGTTGTCGTACGGATGGAAGGCACCAATGTAGAAGAAGGGCGCAGGATTCTCGCAGAATCTGGTATGTCGCTTGTCAACGCCACTGACCTGGCTGATGCGGCCCGTAAAATAGCTGAAATTGTTGCATGATTTTTTCATGCAACAATTTCATCACATTCAAGAAACCAGCATAGAATATACAAGCAACACATTATTTTTATTTTTATCAACACTCTAAAGGAAGATCATGAGCATTTTCATCAATTCCCAAACACGAGTCCTGGTGCAGGGCATTACCGGCAAAGAAGGTCAGTTTCATACACGTCAATGCGTGGAGTACGGTACACATATTGTCGCCGGCGTCACACCGGGGAAAGGCGGCCAGAAAATGGACTCCATACCGGTATTTAATACAGTCAGGGATGCTGTCAGCGAAACCGGTGCCAACGCCTCAATGATCTTGGTTCCTCCACCTTTTGCCGCTGATGCCATCCTTGAGGCTGTTGATGCCGGTGTGGAAATCATTGTCTGCATCACCGAAGGCATCCCGGTAATGGACATGCTGCGAATAAAAAACTATCCGGCATTACAGAATAAATGTAGACTTATCGGCCCAAATTGTCCCGGAATAATTACTCCCGGAGAATGCAAGATGGGAATCATGCCTGGACACATTCATATGCCGGGTGGCCCCGTTGGAGTTGTGTCCCGCTCTGGTACGTTAACCTACGAAGTCGTCCATCAGCTGACGCAGTTCGGACTTGGACAGACGACCTGCATCGGTATCGGCGGCGATCCTGTCAACGGCACCGGCTTCCTTGACTGTCTGCAGGCATTCAACAATGATGACGCAACAGAATATGTGGTAATGGTAGGAGAAATAGGCGGTAATGCCGAGGAAACCGCTTCTGCCTGGATAGCGGCAAATATGAAGAAACCCGTTGTTGGTTTCATCGCCGGTCTCACAGCTCCTCCAGGTAGACGCATGGGGCACGCAGGCGCAATTGTCAGTGGTGGTCAAGGTACAGCCACGGCCAAGATCAGTGCCATGGAAGACAGTGGTATTCATGTCTGCAGAGACCTCGGCAACCTCGGTAAACTCTGTAAAGATGTTTTTTCCTGAACCAGCGAAGGAATGATCTCTCCGGACAAGACCTCATCGCTATCGACCCGCTCTATTTTCAGGACGATTTTTTCGATGGTTTCTTTTCGGAATTTCTCAACAATTTTTTAGGTAACAGCGGCCACTGCAACCGCTTGGCCGTGTGAAGATGAAGTGAATTTCTCTGCACGAAGGAGACTGTATGAAAGCGAATGAACAGCTTGATCACCTGATGAATTTACGGGCTGAAGCACGTCTCGGTGGTGGTCAGAAGAGAATTGATAAAATCCATTCAGAAGGGAGGAAAACAGCTCGGGAGCGTATCGAAATGCTCCTCGACCCAGGTTCTTTTGAAGAATTTGATATGTTTAAACAGCACAGGTGCCGCGACTTCGGTATGGAAAAGAAGCAGTTTCCAGGAGACGGGGTAGTCACCGGATTCGGCACCATAGATAACCGAATCGTCTATGTTTTTGCTCAGGATTTCACTGTACTGGGAGGATCACTCTCGGAGACCTTCGCCGAAAAAATATGCAAGATAATGGATCTTGCCATGAAAAACGGTGCTCCGGTCATCGGCCTGAACGACTCTGGCGGTGCCCGTATCCAGGAAGGGATTGAAAGCCTTGCCGGATATTCGGAAATCTTCCAGAGAAATGTTATGGCATCAGGCGTGGTTCCACAAATATCCGCCATTTTCGGACCATGTGCCGGTGGCGCAGTCTACTCACCTGCCCTTACCGACTTTGTTATCATGGTGAAAAAACAGTCCTATATGTTTCTCACCGGCCCCAAAGTGGTAAAATCCGTCACCCATGAAGATGTCACCGTTGAAGAACTGGGCGGTGCTGACATGCATGCCAGCAAGAGTGGAGTAAGCGATTATCCGGCTGAGTCAGGTGAAGATGCGATACAGTACATCAAAAGACTCATTTCTTTTATTCCGCAGAACAACCTGGAAACAACCCCTCTGGTCCCATGCCAGGATCCCGTCACCCGGATGAACAAGGAACTGAATTCGATTATTCCCGACAGTCATAACGAAGCATACGACATGAAGGAAGTCATTCTTCAAACAGTCGATAACAGAGATTTTTTTGAAATCAAAGAACATTTTGCCCCTAATTTGATTACAGGTTTTGCCCGCTATAACGGCATGAGTGTCGGTATTGTCGCCAATCAGCCGGCTCACCTCTCCGGTGTTCTTGATATCGATTCTTCCGTCAAAGGTGCACGGTTCGTTCGATTCTGTGACTGCTTCAACATCCCTGTGGTTACTTTTGTGGATGTTCCCGGTTTTCTGCCGGGTACTGTACAGGAATATGGCGGCGTTATTCGCAATGGCGCCAAAATTCTCTACGCCTACGCAGAAGCCACCATCCCAAAGGTCACTGTTATCACGCGGAAAGCCTATGGAGGCGCCTATTGCGTTATGTCATCAAAGCATTTGCGGGGAGATCTCAATTACGCCTGGCCCACCTCTGAAATCGCAGTAATGGGAGCCAGAGGCGCCGTCGGCGTTCTCTATGGACGTCAGGCTAAGGAACAGGCAGACCCAGCCGCATATCTCGCCGAAAAAGAGCGAGAATACCAGGAAAAAGTTGCCAATCCTTATGTTGCAGCTCAGCGCGGATATATCGACGATATCATCGAACCGGCTAACACCAGAGCTCGAGTAATAAAGGCACTTATGTTGCTCAAGAACAAACGGGACACCAACCCGATGAAAAAGCATGGCAACATACCGCTCTGAGATCGGTCCATTATCGGTAGAACCGGAAATAAACATGTTCAATTCCCTATAGGCCTTTTCCCCTCAACAGTTTAAGGAGACTCCTATGGCAGTAAAGATTTTCATAAAACGCAAATCAACTACCTCGCAGACAGCTGAGCTCAACCAGCTCTTAAAAAAGCTGCGCAGTATGACTCTGGGCCAGCCCGGCTATATTTCCGGAGAAACACTGCAGCGAATAGACCAGCCCGGAGAATCGATGGTCATCAGCACATGGAGGTCCGTTGATGACTGGAATAAATGGGTCAACAACGATAAACGGATGGTAATTCAAAGCGAGATAGATGACTTGCTCGGGGAAGAAACCGAGTATGCCATATATGGATGATGTTGAAAGAATAGTTGCTCAACACCACTTTTTCTCCTCTTTAAACGGAGACGTGGGTTATTCCCTCTCAGTTTTTTTTTGAGCAAACAACACCACTTTTATTTATCTCATTTCAAAACAGGTATATCAATGGCTGAAACAAACTCAAAAATCGCCGCTGCTCTTGCGGCAGTCAATGCTTTTCTTCATGAGGAGGAAGCTCTTCGACAGCAGGAAGAGAATGAAGCAGCCCGTTATATCCAGGCGGCTCCACAGGACTTCAGTATCTGGGGCTTCAGCGGGCGACAGGACATGATGAATATGCGCCAGCTTATACAAATGAAGGCGTTTTCGCGTTTCTAATATTTTCTTTGTTCCTGTTTTTTCCTACAGGGCAGTGAGGAAACAAGAAGACTTTGAACCACACCAAAATTTCAAAAATGAGTCCCGTGTATCGGGTTGGCATTTTCAATGTTTAAAGATCAGGTAAGGAGACAGCAGCGATGAGTGACCAAGTTAAAATGACAGCTCTGCAATATGAAAATGAACGACCGAAAGCAGAGAATCCTCTGAAAATAATGGACCTGAGTCTGCGAGATGGACACCAGTCCCTGTTCGCCACCAGAGGCCGCACAGAAGATATGATTCCCATTGCCGAGCTGATGGATGAAGTCGGTTTCTGGGCTGTGGAAACCTGGGGTGGGGCTACCTTTGACACCATGCACCGTTTCCTCAATGAAGATCCTTGGGAAAGACTGCGCACCCTGAAGAGGTATATCAAGAAAACTCCTTTTTCCATGCTGTTGCGAGCACAGAATCTGGTGGGATACCGCAACTACGCCGACGACCTGGCCTACGCCTTCGTTGACCGCGCCGCCGCCAACGGCATGGACGTTTTCCGTACCTTTGACGCTCTCAACGATTACCGTAACTTTGAGACGGTTGTCAAACAGATCAAGAAGTGCGGCAAACATTTTCAAGGATGTATTTGCTACACTCTAACAGAACCACGACTCGGTGGGGATGTCTACAATCTTGACTACTACATCGCCAAAGCAAAGGATCTTGAGTCCATGGGAGCAGATACCATCTGTATCAAGGATATGGCAGGCCTTTTGGCACCCTATGATGCCTATCCTCTGGTGAAGGCCCTGAAAGAAGCGGTTAAAATTCCGATTCATCTGCACAGTCATTTCACTTCAGGTATGTCTCCCATGACCCACCTGAAAGCTATTGAGGCAGGTGTAGATATCATTGATACCTGCATGACACCTTACGCCTACAGAACATCGCATGCGGCAGTCGAGCCTCTGGTAATGGCACTTCTTGGAACGAATCGCGACACCGGCTTTGACATTAAAAAACTGGCAGCTATCAATGATATTCTGGAAAAGCAGATACTGCCCAAATATAAACATCTTCTTGATGATTCCAAAATCTCCATTATAGATATCAATGTTCTTCTGCACCAGACTCCTGGAGGCATGCTCTCGAATCTGGTCAACCAGTTGCGTGAAATGGACGCACTCGACAAGATAGACGAAGTTTACAAGGAACTCCCGCGGGTCCGCAAGGATCTCGGCCAGATCCCTCTGGTTACCCCCACCAGCCAGATCGTTGGTGTGCAGACCGTCAACAACGTACTTCATGACACACCCGATGAGCGCTACAAGATGATTACCGGTCAGGTTAAAGATCTCTGTTACGGTCTCTATGGCAAAACGGCCGTTCCCATCAATGAAGAACTCCAGAAAAAAGCCCTGAAAGGCTACCCTCGCGGCGAAGAACCCATTACCTGCCGCCCGGCGGAAGTCCTGGAGCCTGAGTTGGAGAAAGCCAAAGCCGAAATCGGCGACCTGGCAGTCGATATGGATGACCTTATCCTTTACGCACAGTTTCCGGTCACAGGGCGAAAGTTTCTCGAGTGGAAATATGGCAAGGCAGAAGTTCCGGACAGCGTCAAACCCATTACCATGGCAGACGTTGCCAAACGTGATGCCATTCTGAAAAAGGCCAAGGAAGGCAAGCTTGTCGAGAAAAAAAGCGATGCGCCACCGAAAAGTGAAGCTGTGCGCAGCTTTAATGTCTTTGTGGACAACGAATATTTTAATGTTGAGGTTGATCCTGTCGGTGGACCGGCTGTAGTATCGCGCCAAAATCAAACCTTCTCCACGGCAACACCCGCAGCGCCTTCTCCGGCACCTGCTCAGCCAAGTGCTCCGCCTGTGGAAAACAAACCGGCTGCCAAGCCTTCTGCGAACGTCAACGGGACACTGCTCATCGCTCCCATGCCCGGGATGATCGTCAACTATCTGAAAAATGTCGGTGATACAGTAGCCAAAGGAGAAACTATCGTTATCCTCGAGGCCATG
>JAZBNU010000474.1:0-6325 GCA_036350815.1 Desulfopila sp. | reverse complement strand
TAAATTGATATAGAAACAGAATTTCACGGAAATGCCGGAAATAGAGTCGTCTACTAAAATGCACCTCGCAAAAGAATGTATTGACGGACTTAGGCGACAGTGTTTATTACAATAGGCGGAATCTGAGCAAAAAGCGTCAGTGGTTAACACAATTACCCCTCAGCATGAAAAAAGAGAGAGCAGAAATGGAATGGCTGGATAAGATACCTTTTTCCGTACTTGTAATTCTGTCGTTGACTTTGGGGCTTGCCCCATTTACGCCTGTACCGCACATCGTTGAAAAAATCGGGATGCTCGTCAGTGGAAACCTCAACAAACCCATTGATATTTTTGACTTAGTAATGCACGCAAGCCCAATCGCACTTCTTGTCATGAAAATAGGCCGTAACAGCGTTCGATAGTACAGATCCAGGCAATCCTTCTTCAGCTTTGCATTAAGATTAAAAGCCCAAACAGCCCAAAAAGCAACGTTCAGGGCTTCTTGGAAAGCAGCCAGATGGTTGGATCGTCATTGACGCACTGCAGCCATTTGCCGTTTATACCCAGGTTTGCTTTGGGCCATTTGCTATTGACTATTTTCACCTTATCACCATAACACAAAGAGTCCCCTTCACTGTTGCCGGGATCATTGGTCTTCATGATTTTCCACTGCTGTTTTTTGTTGCCGCTCTTTTTATCGTAGTAGATATTGCCGATATTTGAACTATACATGTTATGATAACCATCTTTGGCAACGGTTCGATCACTGGTTGGTATTCTCACCAACGCATTGTTTTTCAGTTTTTTCCCAGACCATTCTACCATAGAATGAGGTGAACCTCCTGCATTGCCTACAGTGCCGCACGGCCAACGCAAATGCGTCTGTGGATCACTTATGACACTTGTAGCATGCTTGAAATATACTTTCGAACCATTATTGATACTTTCAGGCTTTGGCTGAGGCACAGGAGCAGGCTCACTGATATGCCCTGATTGATCAACCGTGATTGACGGCTCACGGCGAGGGACAGCATCTGCTATTGAAATGACTTTATTCGTCCGGATGGAGATAAAATAGATGGGTTCATCTCCTTTGCGGGCAAAAACGTTGTGACTGTTGGGAGCAATCTCGAGTTCTCCAGCCTCAATAAAGCCATTCCACTCATATGTCGTTTCCTGGTTGTTTTCGTAATATTCACGCAAGCGGGATTTATATTCCGATTCCGCTTTATAACTGATATCAATGGGTAATTCGGGTATTGGGCTTTTAACATTACCCCCAACTATAAACCTATAGTATTGCTCAAATTCTATTTCTGAAACGGTATGAGTTCTGGTGCTGATAACGTGATTTTGATTTTCGGCAACCACGACCCATACAGGGGTATCCATCTGATTGATGACATCTACGTTGGCAACGCTCATAAAATCACCTTTGAGTGAATAGTATTTATTTATCTGAATTTACATGAATAAACTGCCAATCCAACCCTGACAGATAATTCGACAAACATTGATTTTCCAAGAAGAGCAAGCGAACACACCGAACAAATTTGCTGAAAAAGTAATAAAAAAAAACTTCTGAGCCGGTTTCAGGGTTTTATGAAGCTTTTGAAATCTAACTCCTTGTTTTAAGAGAATAAGCACTTTTTTATCACCTGCCGCAGAAGCAGATACAGAACTATCCCGGCTAAACCGGGAAAAACGGATTTTTTCTCAGGCTGGAACCACTGGAAGAACTTCAATTGACGTAGGGCTTCAGCGCGACCCGTAGTGAAGAAAAAATGAACCGAAAAGAATACTATCCCTATCGTAACTGTTTCTTAAGAAATCTTCTGTATGGTGCGTCAATAAATCAATTTTACAGGCATGCCGTCAATACAAAGTCGACAGACATAAAGGAGCCGTACTCAATGAGCAAAAGGAAAATTGTGGTAAAATTCATGCATCGCGGCTTTCCCAGAGGGCGATCGGCTGTTACTTTTCTCCGCCAGTTTCCCAATCTTGCGCCCCAATGGGACAACTGTCATTTCACTTTTGATGTGGATTGCCGGGAATATGACTGGCTGGTGGTGTATCATGATCTGCCTTCAGACGGTTCCAGATTCGCCACCGTCGAACAGTTAGCCTGCCCCCGTGAGAGAACCATGCTGCTGACCGGGGAGCCGTCAACGATTACCGTCTTCGGAGTCGACTACCTGAAGCAGTTCGGCAGTATAGTAACTTTTCAGGAACCCTGGGCGATGCGTCGTCATCCGCAGGTATTTTTTCGCCCCCCTGGGCTTCTCTGGCACTACGGTCTGGCTTCATGGGACGGCGACTGCACCAGCTGGGATGCTATGGCAGCCGCACCTCCTTCTGAAAAAACAGAGGCAATTTCAACAGTCTGTTCATCACGAAGCGGTAAAACTACGTTGCATTCTGAACGTGTTTCCTTCACCTGGTGGCTGAAAGAAAGAATGGATGAACTTGCCATCTTCGGCCATGGAGTGAATCCGATGCGTGACAAGGCAGAGGCTCTTGATCCCTTCAAGTACCACATTGCAGTGGAAAACCACGTCTATAATCATCATATAACGGAAAAGCTGCCGGATGCCTTTCTCGGACGCACGCTGCCATTCTACCATGGGGCTCCCAATGCCACTGAATATTTCCCCAAAGAGAGTTTTATCCCCATAGATATCAGGAAGCCGGTACGTACAGCAGAAAGTATTCGTTATCATATGGCTAACAATGAATACGAGGATCGACTCCCCTATATCGAGGAGGCAAGAAGACGGGTCCTGGAAGAACATAATCTCTTTGCAGTTATTGCTGATTCTATCAAAGCGGCAGAAAAAGCAATTACCACCAGTACGCACGGAGGCAAGATCTACAACCGTTCAACTATTCGTATAAAAAAACCAGCGGCAGGTCTACGCTCCATTTTTGAGAAGGTAGCGGTAAAGACATATCATCGGTATATACGCAAAACACGAGAGGCTTTTGAACTGCAGCGGATGAAAGAAGAAATGGCCGGCTGAGTTAAAAATACCGAATTCAGCAGAAGGATTGTCGGACTGGAGCGAGGAAAACGAAAAAGCTCTCTATTGTCGTCTTTTACAAGAGAAGAGTCTACCGGCAGCCCCTCTCAACGCGTCATCTTGCGCATGAGCGACCAGGCCATTACCGCCAGAATGGCAACTCCAGCGGATAAAACCAGCCAGAGAGCTCTCTTTTTCCAGGGATTTGGGACGGGAATAGATAGCTGTATTTCTCCTCCCAGTGTGATGCGCTCCCCTATATCTGCAATTCGTATAAGATTCTGGTCGTTACTTTCCGTAAGCGTCTGGAAAGCTGTAGATTGTTTTCCGGCAGGAGAAACGCACATTCTACCGTTGCCATACGCCAGTATAAAAGGGCTGCTGCCTCTGGCGATAAAGAGCACCTCCCGGGGAGTATACCCAATGAAAATGCGGGTTGACTCAAGCTCGGCTCCGGCAATGTCCTCCATCAGCTCAAGCCTGAGTCGGGTCGGTGTGTGCCGCTGCACCATGATCGGCTCATTATGCAGCACATTGCCGTTATCGGAGAGATAATAAAAAAGCCCCTCCCCTGCATACCGCCATTTTTCAGAAGGCCCCAGACTTAAAACCCGGGCCTTGACTATGGAATTCGGCTGATCAAATTCCATTTTCAAGCCATCCACCGGCAACGCATAGGGCATCTCAATTTCAAGAAAAGTATGGGAATCCATTTTTTCGATGCGGAAAGGCAACTCTATCCAACGCCTGGTCGGCTTGTGCTGCTGCGGACTCACTATTGCCTCGACCGCTGAGAGACGTGGCAGGAACGCGCCCTTTTCGGCTCTTAAGCGCAGGTATCTGCATGTTTCCTGCGGCAACGCAATCTCGCTGTGCCGCAGCCTGCTGTTCATGAAGACGAGATCTGCAAGAATTGCCCTGTTCACCCTGCGCCAGGAAAGAAGATCGTCTGAGTCCTCTACAATCACGGGCACCAGTCTGCCCGGGCTCTCCGTCTGCCACTCCAGTCTCAGAGCAGCAGGGGAACTTGTGGTGCTCTCCAGATCCAGCAAATATGATGTCGGAGTATCAGTTTGAATGGATCTGCGCTTCTCAATGTTAACGATTTCCCCTCTGCTTCCGGTTTCTATCCGCATGGAGAGCTCTGTATCACGCATATTGGTGCCAGGAAACAGAGGAAAAAACGGCAAGGCAACACGTGCTTTCTCCATCTCGTCCCGAGGAGGAGGATAGCGTAATTCATGGGGTACGACCCGGTTGTCACTGTTAAAAACCTTTATGTCATTCAAGTCTCGACAGATTGTATGGCTATAGACATCATGCGGCAGAGTGACCGCATAAAAGGCACCCTGATCATCAGTGTTCAGCATGACTCCAAAAGCAAAATCTTGCTTGGCATACTCGCCGGCACCTGCGGATAAAGGCAGCAGAGCGACAAGGAGTAGTACCAGTATCCTTTTCATGTTACACCCTCTGTACGTTTGGGGGGCAGTGGAGAAAAATAGCCTATGATCAGCATGAGAACACCCACAGCAAGAAATGAAACTATTCTGGCTATCGTACCGGTACCGGAAAGATCGACGAGAAAAAGCTTCAAGACTACTCCGGCCAGGAGTACTGCTCCCCCAAACCATGCTTGCCTGAGTCCTTTACGGTTAGCCCAGACAGTAACAGTCAGTGCCAGCGTACTCCACAGTATCGATACGGCAGACTGCATGATAACCGAATCATAGAGCGATTGCAGGGTGAAGGGGACCGCAAAATAGAGATGAACAAGGCGGGCGGTAACCCCGTTCAGCCAGAAAAAGATCAACCCGCCAAAACCCGCCCAGAGATAGTGCACCGGTATTTCACTATAGAGCGTCCCGGGCTCCTTCCTGTTCGAAACAAGCCAGAAAAGAATCACCAGAAACACAAAAATCTGGGTGATGGTTAAGGGGTTCAGTAAAGGAATATAGGGCAGAGGTGCAGGATCTCCTTTCATGATATTTGAGATCAGGCTCCAGAGAACAAGAAAGCACAATGGTACATAAAGACCATGATCAAGATAGCTGCGGCGATGTTCCATAACCGGCCATTGTATCGCCTTTCCAACTCCTGGCAGAGCCAGGATGAATGCTGCCGGCATTATGGCCATGCAGACGAACTCCCAGACAGCGCTGCCGTTGACCATCCCGGCAACAAATTCGCTGAAATCGTTAGTGAATAAAAAGATGAGCAACCACAGAGAAATCATGTGATACCAGCTAAGAACCGTCCTGCTCCATACCGTTTCAACCTGCCGGAGAATAAGCCACAGGGTAAGCAGTGAGGCAGGCCATGCTATCGCACCAGATCCTTCAAAAAACAGTAAACTGGTGGGAATATCGTAGTCTGCAAAAGCTGCAAACACAAGGATTGGTAAAAACCCCAGCAGCGGATATTGCATTTCCATCCAGGCCAGAAGTCGCTTCATTGCAACAAGAATCAGTGCGCTAAAAGAAAAAAAGAGAAGAAGATAGTCTTTCGCCTGCACGTGACTGAAGCGGAACTCAATATCTCTGGTACAGACGGCCAGCCACCAGAGTATCCCCCAGCCGAGCAGAACCAGATGGAATAATTTCTCCCATTTTTGCAGAATCTCCCGGTTGCGACTAAGATGGAACGAGGAAAATACTGCTCCCACAGCAATGAAAACTCCTCCCAGAGTTACCTCATTTACCAGAAACATGGAGTCGGCCTGCAGATAGTGGGGCGAAAACAGATAAGCACAAGCGGCTCCCAGCTGCAGAAGAATTCCGAAATTTCTGGCCAGCACCCTTCTCTGCCGTAAACCTACCCATACCATCGCACCTCCCTCAAGAGCCCAGGCCGACGCGGTTGCATGACCATCTAAAGCAAAGGGAATGGCTAATGAACCAAACACTACAGCAAGAGCAAGGAATGCTTCGGTAAGGGCACGCATACCTTCAACCATGCGATTCCAGAGCAGTGTTGCGCTGGCCAGATAAAACACTCCCAGGCCAAGTGCTGAGAAAGCCACGCCGTATTCCAGGTTTTCCACAAGACTTGCCTGCATTCCAAAGAACACAATGGGTAGCCCAAAAACCAGTGGTCCATCGATATATCCTCGTAATTGCAGGGGCTGACGGTGAGCAAACAGAATCGATATCACGACATAAAAAAGAAAAAAGAGCAGCAGAAACGGCTCTGTAGTCGAAAAATACTCCGGCTGATAGTAACGATATCCCCACATCGCCGCTATTACAAAAGTGAAGAGGAAGCCAAGTAGATGTAATTCACGCCAGGCTTTAAACCAGGCGATACCGACGATACCGCCATTG
>JAZBNU010000473.1:0-11079 GCA_036350815.1 Desulfopila sp. | reverse complement strand
TTTGTCTGTTTTGGCTACAGAAAACTCTACACTTTCTCCCTCTTCAAGACTTCGAAAACCTTCTCCCTGAATAGCACTGAAATGAACAAATACATCGGCCTCTCCGTTAGACCTTTCGAGAAATCCATACCCTTTGCTTGCATTAAACCATTTTACCTTTCCCTTCACACGATCCGACATACTCACAACCTCCCTTTAACGACAGCAAAATCCGTCAAACCTAAACCTGATTATCATCGTAGACGTTTTCGATGATAACCGAATCCAATCAAAGGTTATCAAAAACAAAAACATGGAGTCAAGGAAAAATATTTAATTTTCCACAACAGAACAATTATTTAAGAATATTTATTATCTAAAAAAAGCCGTAAAAATGAACACTCCCGTACTCCTTTATTCCTTGTACCACCAGGTCATCAATAGTTGAAAATAATTGTAATATTTAGGAAATACATCTGGATGTTTGAATGTATTATAATACGCCAGCCGATGCACACCGACATGCCAGTTTGGGATAACGTAAAAACCATACCAGAGTACTCTATCCAGAGCCATGGTGGCCGCGGTTAATTCTTCTTGAGTTGTTGCATATATGATTTTTTCCACCAGAGCGTCAACGACTGGGGATTTGATTCCGGCAATATTACCTGAACCACGGATGTCGGCAGCTTCAGAGTGCCAATAATTCTTCTGTTCGTTGCCTGGCGATTGCGATTGTCCAAAAACATGAACAATCATATCGAAATCAAAGCTCTGCACTCTTTCAGTATACAGCGCAGGATCAACCACACGGTAGTCAACCTCAATACCGAGTTTGTTCAGATTATGGACAAAAGGGGCCATAACACGACTAAAACTTGAAGATACCAACATTATCTCAAAAGTGAAAATCTTTCCTTCTGCATTTGTCAGACGGTCATTTGTAACAGTCCAGCCTGCCTCACGCAGAAGATCCTGAGCCTGTCGAAGATGTTTTCGAAATTCTCTCTGGCTGTTGTTGACTGGCGGCTCTAAAGGAGTTGTAAAGACCCGGTCAGGTAATACATCTTTAAATTCCAATAGATAATCTAATTCTAGTCCTTGCGGTTTACCTCGTGCAGCAAGATAGGAATTGCTGAAGAAGGAGTCACTTCTGGTGTATTGATCATAGAAAAGAGAACTGTTGGTCCATTCAAAATCAAAGGCAAGAGATATCGCTTCACGCACCCGGGGATCAGCAAATATTTTTTTTCGCAAATTAAAGACAAATCCTTGCATACCGGCGTTGTTTTGATGAGGGAAACTCTCCTTTACGATACTACCATCATCAAACTTTGGTCCGGTCATATCACGGGCCCACTGTTTTGCAATATTCACATATTGAACATCAAATTCACCTGCTTTAAAAGCCTCTACTGCAACGGTTTGGTCTTTATAATATTTCACTGTAATAGTATCGAAATTAAACATATTTTTTCGTACATTCTTTGTCTTAGCCCAATACGCAGGGTTGCGTTTATAGACAATGGTTTTACCCTGAAGCACTTTATCTATCATATATGGGCCGGTACCCAATGGTGGGACAAGAGTATCATTTTCTCCAAAATCATATCTGTCGTAAAACTGTTTAGAGAAAATTGGGATCGAGAGAGCGATAAGTGGTAATTCTCTGTTTTTACGTTTAAAATTAAATTTAACAATGTTTCGGCCAAGAACTTCTCCACCTTCGATATCGTGGAAATAGTCAGCATACAGAGGATGAACCCTGTCACCTTTCATTGTCTGGAGAGAAAATAATACATCTTCTGCTGTAACCTTAGTACCATCAGAAAACATTGCCTTTTCATCTAGAGTAAGTACCATTGAAAGTTGATCTTCAGCAACAGTGATATTTTCGGTAATTAGACCATATTTAGCAAAGGGCTCATCAAGGCTGGAGACAGCCAGGGGTTCATAGACAAGTTCTTCGAGACCGAGCGGGGCCGTCCCTTTTAGTGTGTAAGGGTTCATTTTGTCAAAACTGCCGACGGCGTGAAGTACCAGTTCTCCGCCTTTCAGAGCATCCGAGGAAGTATATGCAAAATGTGTAAAATCTTTCTCATAAAGCAGATTGCCGCTTAATGAGAGACCATGAGCGGCAGTGGAAGGATCTGGTCGAAGAACTGCAAAAACAGTACAACAACAAAACACGAAAGCTGATAATAAAAAGTGGGGTTTACCGTATAACATAGCTGTTTTCCTCAAATCCATCTTCGTTGGTGATTTTTAGCACTTTGCAGTATCTTTATGGTCTGGTAATCTGGTATGTATAATGACTGGAAACTTTACCATTTATAGTGTACGTTGTCAGCCCTTCTTGCTTTTCCTGAAACAAAACCACAAGGAGGTCATCTGCTTATAACCCTGCAGCGCCGCCAAAAACTTAATGGAATAATTGAACCGCAATAGACTGGAGTACTCTATGGGAAAAACCATTGCAGAAAAAATCTTTGAAGCTCATCTTCGTGACAGTCCTACCGCTGATAATATGGTTCTGGACATTGATGTTGTCATGTGTCATGAAATCACAACTCCTATCGCCATAATGGATTTAGTCGAAAAAGGCATGGATTCTGTTTTTGATCCGAAAAAAATCAAAGCAGTGATAGATCATGTAACCCCTGCCAAGGATTCAAAAACAGCATTGCAAGGCAAGATTTTACGAGATTGGGCAATACGACACAACATCGAAGATTTCTTCGATGTTGGAAGCAACGGCGTATGTCATGCGCTATTCCCTGAAAAAGGATTCATCCAGCCTGGTTATACCGTGATAATGGGTGATTCTCACACCTGTACTCATGGAGCATTCGGTGCCTTTGCAGCAGGTGTGGGAACAACCGATCTGGAAGTGGGAATTTACAAAGGCGTTTGTACTTTCAGGGCTCCAAAAACCCTGCGAATAGAAATATCCGGAAATCTCAGCAGTGGAGTGACCGCAAAAGATGTTATCCTTGCAATCATAAAAAAGATAACAGTCAATGGCGGCACGGACAAAGTAATTGAGTTCGCAGGACCTGTTGTAGATAACTTCAACATGTCGGAGAGAATGACTCTCTGCAACATGGCAGTGGAAGCTGGAGCAACAAGCGGGATCTGTATGCCCGATAAAACAACAGCAGAATATCTCTGGCCCTTTATTCAGGATAAATTCGATTCAGTGGAAAGTGCTGTCGAATCATACAGGCAGTGGCATTCCGATTCTGATGCCGAATATGAAGAAACGCTGCAGATAGATATAACCTCTCTGGAGCCGCAAATGACTGTTGGGTTCAAGCCTGATCAGGTAGTTGCTGTTTCTTCCATGATAAATAGCGCTGTCGATCAAGTCTATATAGGTTCATGTACCAACGGACGTATCGAAGATCTGCGCTGTGCGGCAGAGATACTAAAAGGAAGAAAAACTGCTAAAGGTACACGCGGAATTGTTACTCCGGCAACACCTCAAATTTACAAAATGGCTCTCGATGAAGGTATTATTAAAATTTTTATGGATGCCGGATTCTGCGTACTCAACCCAACCTGCGGCGCCTGCCTGGGAATGAGTTCAGGAGTTTTAGCTGAAGGTGAGGTTTGTGCCTCGACTACTAATAGAAATTTTAATGGCCGAATGGGTAAAGGCGGTATGGTTCACCTGATGAGTCCATATTCAGCAGCCGCAGCCGCGGTAACAGGTACAATTACTGATCCACGTACTCTACTGGCGTAAATGAGGAAATATATGAATACTTTTGGAGGCCCAGCTCTTTTTCTGGATAGAAACGACATCAACACCGATGAGATCATCCCCGCGAGGTATCTCACAGAAATTACGAAAAGCGCCCTTCGTCCTCACCTGCTTGAAGACCTTCTTTTAGATGGCAAACAATTTGATAACACGTCAAAAACATTTAAAGATGCAACAGTTGTTGTCAGTCGGGCAAACTTCGGATGTGGTTCATCGCGGGAGCACGCGGTCTGGGCATTTGAGGTAAATGAAATTCGAGTCATTATAGCCGAAAGTTTTGCCCGTATTTTTCGACAGAATATGTTTAACTGCGGTATATTGGCCATTGAATTGCCAAAAGGTGAAATTGACAGGATTTTAGCCTTGCAGGGCGAGGTTATCATCACTGTCAATCTCGAAGAAGAAAAAATAAAAGCTGTATCTTCTCTAGAGAGTGATTCCCCTCTTACATGCAGTTTTTCCTTAAACAAATTTGACAGGGATCTGGTTTCGGCTGGTGGGTGGCTGGCCTATGCGGCTCAAAGATATTAGCTGAATACAGCGAATATAGTATTTGCAATTCAATTAAGGCATGTCTGCAAGGCATGGTTTCAAAAGGTTGTCTTGCCTACATGCCGTTTTCCTTAAGTTGCTCAATCAGTTTTCTCATCTCATCGGTCAACTCACTCGGAACTTGAATGCCTATTTTCACATAAATATCGCCTCGATCCCCAATGGGCCCATGCGGGAGACCATGCCCCTTGATTCGCAACCTTGAATCACATGGTGTGCCTGGGGGAACTTTCACATTAAATTTCTTCCCCTCTAATGTGGTCACTTCTACCTGCGTTCCCAGGCAGGCATCACTGAAATTTATCTGCACGGCCATTACAAGATCGTCTCCGTCGCGCGAAAATACTTTATGGGGCAGAATATCCACCTTGAGATAAAGGTCACCGGGAACACCCCCTGGAGGCGCAGCTCCTCCCTTTCCTTTTAAGCGAAGTTTTTTCCCGGCTTCTATTCCGGCAGGAATCTTAACGGAAACATTTTGTATCTCACCGTTTTTACGCAGCGAGATACTTTTGTTGGCTCCGTTCATTACATCATCTAGACTGATTGAAAGCTGATAGACCATATCCTGGCCTTTCGCTGGTTCGGCACAGCCTCCAGGACCGCAGCCATGCATTCCTCCTGTCCCCTGCCCGAAGAACGACGAGAAAGGGTTGCCATTACCGGCAGCTCCACCCATATTCGTATGAAAGGTGGTGTTTCCGCGTCCACCAAACCCGAATTGTCTTAAAATATCATTGAGATCAAAATTCCGGAATATATCTTCCTGAGAGTATCTCTTATGAAAGTCAGTAGAACCGTACGTATCGTACATCTTTTTTTTCTCAGGATCCGACAATACTGCATAAGCTTCGCTGATCTCTTTGAACTTAGACTCGGCTTCTTTGTTTCCCGGATTTTTATCAGGGTGAAATTTGAGGGCAAGTTTTCTATATGCTTTTTTAATCTCACCTGCAGTGGCGTTTTTAGAAACGCCTAATTTTTCATAGTAGTCCATATTTTTATCAGATTCATACATACATAATAATTCTCTATCTCAAACAACATATCCCCCTTCAACAAGCAGCAACGGGTTTATGAGTGCACAATATGGTCTGTTACCCTCACCGTCAAGCTCTGATGCCCATGAAGAGTGAATTAAAAAAATATTATTACAATCCAGATAGATAATAATGTATTTACACCTTGATGAATCTCTCAAGATGAACCATTTCTGTATCTATTACGCCCAAAGCCTGCATCCATGGAGCAACGGCGAGTAGACTCCCGCCAACTTCCTTTAAAATTCAAGTATTTTCAATGCAATTAAAAAGGAACATCTTCACCTACTCCTCCATATCCGGAAGGCGGTTCCGGATAGGAATCTTTGCCTTGTCCGCCACTATAGCGATTGCCTCCTCCGGCGTCACCACCCTTGGGAGACAGCATTTTCATTTCCCGTGCTACAATTTCAGTGGTGTATTTAGTATTTCCATCCTGATCCTGCCATTTCCGTGTTTGAATCTTCCCCTCAATATATACTCGTGAACCCTTGTTCAAAAACTCCCCACAGATTTCAGCAAGTCTGTCCCAGGCAACTATTCGATGCCATTCAGTACTTTCCTGCATCTGTCCATCCTGACCTTTCCACTTCTCAGTAGTGGCTACAGTAAATGTTGCTACCTGTTTGCCTGCCTGTGTATATCTTATTTCCGGGTCAGCTCCAAGATTTCCTATCAATATCGCCTTATTAATCATCGTATAACTCCCAAATTGGATGGTTTGTGTGGTATGACAGAGAACAGCAGCAAGTATATTACAGATTTCTTAAAGAACAAGGTTTAATATTTCTCCGTGAACTTCATGGCTGCAGTATTAAGCATGGAAGAAATTCCGCCTTTACTTTCAGGTAAATAGCCACACACATTCTGCCACATTTCATCGCTTTCCATACAAAAATATATGCATGTGTCCTCTGCGACCCTTTCGCACAGCAGTTTGTATATATAACAATACATTTCTTCTCGAAGTGTTCGGAAGTAGCGGTATTTTCCGTCCAGGCCAGTGATGAATTCCTGATAAAATATCGATGAATGCGTAAACCTCTCGGTACTGATCGTTTTTAATGACGGCAAATACCGCAACGCTCCAAGTGATATCCACACTATGGCTTCACGAGGTACTTTCCGGAAGAGTATATCAATGGTCTCAGCATATCCCTGCCGCCAGTTTGGATGGTATATAATCGGGTCAAAATGAAAACCTAAACCGTAACCCCATTGAGCTGCGCGTTGAGCAGCCCCTAACCTTTCCATCAATGTAGCTGATCGTATTTCTTCTTTTTTCATTATTGCAGGGCTGTTTAAGGACCAGGACAGGAGTGTTTTTCCCTGATGATCAATATTGGCAAGATTTTCTATCGACCCACTTTTTGTTTTCAGCTCGAGAGTAACATTTTTAAGGGATGCGATGAACGTGACGAGTTTTTTGCTTATGCCTGTTATCCTTTCTAAAGCTAGAGAATCAGTGAATTCACCGGTGCCTATGCGGAAAAACATTTCGGGGGCATCGCGCAGAGATGCTCTAATTTCGGAAAAAAGGGTGTCCAGATTGACAAAAGCACTGATCCACGGCTGATTCAGATATGCTTGAAGGATGCAGTAAACACAATCAATAGGACAATTCATTCCTATATTGAGAACATGATATCCACAGCATCTGTATTCTGTTGTACCTGGACAAGGTTTGAAAAAGCTGCCTTTGTTTTGGCATAAAAACAGATGCTGTTTTCCCAGAGCGAAGAGAGAGGAGCATGTTCCTTTAAAACCCGAAGGAGACTGTCCCTGAGGCACTATGGTTGTGGGCAGTTTCGCCCGTTCTAGAATCTCTTTGGTGTAATCCAGCTCAGCAATCTCTTCAGCCACATGAATATGCTTGATGAAAATTGACGGATCAATCCAGCTGTTATTCTTTCGCATATGTCTCTATTGCTTTGTATTTGTCTGGGATGCTAAGATATCTATGTCCTTCGTCTTCCCGGCCGTGCTTAATGCAGCCATTTCCGTAAATCCTGCATTTCCTTTTCAGTTCAACGAGAGTACGATCAACCTGTGCAGCCGTCAGCGTGCCTGCTGAAAGAAGTTTTTCCAACGCATATATGCGAAATTTATCCATTCCCATTCTATATTTGTAGGAGAGTTGATCTTCCCGGCCTCCTTCCTTAATCGTCAGATCATCGTTAACAAGGAGAAAATCATGTTTGCTGCTTACTCTCAGCCAGAATTCATAATCTTCACAACACGGTAAATCAGTGTCAAACCCGCCGAAAGAAAAAAATATATCCTTTTGCATGATAACTGTTGACATCCCTACCGCGCAAAGAGGAAGGCAGTAGTGAAAAATATTCCCATGTTGAGGCTTGTGGATTTTTTTTTGATTAAGATGCTTTCCCCGCCTCAACCATTTTTCGCAGGTATGACTTATGACAAAATGGGACGATTTTTCCATAGCCTCAAGCTGTCTGGCAAGTTTTCGTGGTCTCCAGTGATCATCAGAGTCGAGAAAGGCAATGGTATCAAAATTGGCTAGAGCAACACCTCTGTTTCTGGCCGCTGCAGGACCTCTATTGTCAGCAAAACTATAAATAATAGGAAAATGTTTCATCAGATTCTCGACGATCTCGGCAGTTTCATCTTGAGAACCATCATCCGCTACGATTATTTCTCCCTGAAAATTCTCCTGCTGCAAAACAGAGTAAATGGCTCGCTGAAGATACTTTACTCGATTGAAAGTAGGGATTATTACAGAAACCGGTTTCATAATTACTTCGGACTATTTCCTCCATTATCGGATTACAACTGGCTTTTTACCCCTGAAATACTGTATAGTAAAGAGTTTATCAATACACAAATTCAACTGCGAGGCAAGATCACCCTCAAGAAAGGGTCTTGGCGAATATCAGCTTCACGGTTCGAAAAATTCCGACAGCCGTCATCTGTCTGACAGCACAAGTACCTCTAAAAAGTAGTAGCCGTCGTAAAAATCTTAAGGATTTTTTCTAAAATAAGGACACAAAGTGTACTCATACACCGCACAGTAAAATCATATCAATATGAGCACTGAAATACTTATAAATTCGAGAAGGTACGAGGTCAGGATTGCTATCGTTGAAAACGGTACCTTAAGCGAGTTTCACCTGCAAAGACCGACTGAAAAAGGGCTCATAGGAAATATTTATAAAGGGAAAGTTGTCCGCGTACTTCCAGGAATGCAGGCCGCTTTCATCAACATCGGTCTTGAGCGCACCGGATTTCTGTATGTAGACGATGTCTACCTCTCTCAAAACGAACTGAACAGAAGAATGCTGGACAACGAACAGGATCCGGCAGACACGACGTACCCTTCCATTCTGCCGGAAAATGATCTTCGCCGTACCCATGGAATGAACATAGAGGATCTGTTATACGAAGGCCAGGATATTCTGGTTCAGGTAAGCAAAGACCCCATCGGAACAAAAGGCGCCAGACTGACATGTCATATAACTCTTCCTGGACGAAACCTTGTTTTTATACCACTCACCGACCACATAGGTATCTCACGAAAAATCGATGACGAAGAAGTACGACAAAAGTTGAGAGACCAAATTGAGAAATTACGACCGGAAGGAACCGGGTTTATCGTTCGTACAGTTGCTGAGTTTGCCTTCGAAGAAGAACTGGAAGCAGACATGGAATTTCTACTACTTCTATGGGATGAAATCCAGGACAGAGCTACAGTAACGGAAGTTCCAGCTCTAGTGTATGAAGACCTGGACATAACTTTCCGTTCAGTACGAGATCTCTTCACTCATGACGTCGATACCCTGATAATTGATGATTTTGAAACCTATGAAAGACTGCAGACTTTTGTTAAGAACTTTGCCCCCCAGCTTAAAAGTAAAATTTCTCTCTATGAAGATGACACCCCACTGTTTGAAGCTCATGGTATAGACGCGGAAATCAACAGAGCTACAGAAAAAAAAGTTTGGCTGCGCTCCGGAGGGTACATCATAATTGAAAGCACAGAAGCACTTTCTGTGATTGATGTAAATACAGGTCGATTCGTCGGTAAATATAATCTTAATGAAACTATATTTAAAACCAACATGGAAGCTGCCAAAGAAATAGCCTACCAGTTACGTTTGCGCAATATAGGCGGAATTATTATTATAGATTTTATAGACATGGAAAGTGAGGAACACAGGGAGGAGCTTTTTACATATTTTAAGGAAGCGGTTAAAAAGGACAAAAGCAGGATAAATATCCTGAAATTGTCAGAGTTTGGCCTGGTTCAGATGACCCGAAAACGTAATTCAGAAAATCTGACTCAAATGATGTGTGAACCATGTCATTATTGCGCAGGAGAGGGAATCCTGAAATCAAGAAGAACCATATGTTACGATATCTTCAGAAAAATAAGTAGAAATGCCAAAAGAAGCGGTGGTTTTTCTATTACTCTGCGGGTGCATCCACGGATTGCGGACATGCTCAACAAGGAAGAAAGAAAGACTCTCATTCAGCTGGAAGTCGACACAGGTAAAAAAATGATGGTTGTTCCCGTAAAGGATCTCCATATTGAGAAATACGATATTATCTGGCATCAATGAAAAAATAGTTGTGAAAGGAAATCATGCATTTGAATAAAAAAACTAAAAGTGGCGGAGCTGGTAAACTCTTTTTGATATTTCTTTTTGCCTGCATAGTTGCAGGCGGAGCCTATGTTGCTCTGGTTTTCTTTGAGAAATCCCCGCCGGAGGCAGCAATTTTGGGCAGCACGGATTTTATCGGAAAAGAGGCTCATTTTTCCTTAACCGCCCAGGATCAGCAGAGCGGACTTCAGCATATCAAACTGCTCATCAGGCAGAAAGATAAAGAGTACGTGCTGCTTGAAGAGTCCTTTCCCAGAAAAAGGTACACCGGACAAATCGGTCCGGAGAGCTTTGCCAGGGAACTCAATATCGATATTCAGGAATCGACCGTCACAGATGGAGAAGCCGAAATCATTTTTACAGCTACAGACTATTCTTTGCGTGGTTTTTTCTCAGGCAACTCTACAACTCTACAGAAAAGCGTTATTATAGATACTAAGCCACCTCAATTGCGTATTCTTCACGCAGAAAGATACATTGATCAAGGGGGGAGCGGAGTAGTTATTTATCAGCTCGACGAAACTGTAGAAAAGCATGGAGCCCAGTTTGCAGGTCATTTTCACAAAGGCCACAGCACAGGCGACGGCAGAGACAATGTCTATCTTGCTTTTTTAGCTGTCCCATATGACACATCCAAACTTGAAAACAGCATGGTCATTGCAGAAGACAGAGCGGGAAATCAGGCAACTCAATCTTTTTCACCGGTTCTCAAAGAGGTATCTTTCAAACATGACAGAATCAATGTCGACGACAACTTCCTTTCCAAAAAAATCCCTGAATTTGAAGGCTACTATCCTGAAATGCAAGGCGATATGGTGGAAAAATATCTCTATACTAATCGAATAATTCGACAGGAAAATAACAAAGAGATTGCTGAAATTTGCGGTAACTCAGTGACAGAAAGATTATGGGAAGGTCGCTTTCTGCGAATGGCAGGGGCTTCCCGTGCCGGTTTTGCCGATCATCGCACCTATTATTATCAGGGCAAAGAGATCGACAGACAGGTCCATCTTGGCATGGACATTGCGTCAACCCGCCACGCTGAGGTGAAAGCTGCCAACCGTGGTAAAGTAGTGTTTGCCGATTACCTGGGTATTTATGGAAACATGGTTATTCT
>JAZBNU010000472.1:0-9621 GCA_036350815.1 Desulfopila sp. | reverse complement strand
GGAAGATTTTTCAGAGAATAGGAGTGTTCTTTTACTGGGCTCCTATGCGTAATGTTCTGAACATCATCAATGTGTATTCTGATTACGTATAATCCTCAGCCATGATCTCTTTATCCGGGAGACAGGTTAAATTTTTCTAGGAAAGACTGAGGGGACTGATCGGAGTCTGCGCTTACCTTTTTTTCACGTTGTTTTGTGAAAATAACTCTGTCTCCCGTATTCGAAGAAGAAAAATTGTTGTAAATCGGCAACTGATGGGAATACAATTGCTACAAGGTCAGTATCGTCTCACAACGCGTTTGCCTGTCCTCTCCAGGAGTGATTCTTCTGCCACCGATCCACAACAAGAATCCAAGCAGGATTTTCAACCCGGCAGGGCCAGAAATACCATTGCGGAAAGAAATGACCGTTTCCGGTTTTGGCAGGATGGTGTTAAAAACATCCATATCAAAAAACTCCTCGGCGTACTCTCTATAATTCTCTGCCAACCTTCGCACCTGGCACCATTCTGGTCCGTTAAAGTCATGCAGCCGATAATAGTGGCGTCGTTCAATCTTTTTTCCCGGCAGCCAATCTTTTTTAAACCTTTCGAATGGCTTTAATCTCTGCTGGCAGTATTTTTTGAGTAAATGGCGGAGACGAGGGCGCAGCAGTTCTGGTTCACTGGAATTTGTATCAAGGGGAATTTCAGCAAGGGCTTGGAAATAGGCCAGGAGTAACTCCTTCTGTAATCGTTTTCCAGATAAACTGGCAGCCGGGAGGCCTCCGATCAACTCAAGGAACCGTCGGTCTAAGGGGGGCAAGACAGGCCACGATGCAAAAGAAAGATGCCATATAATCCCGCCGATATGATAACGTTGCCGGTGGCGAAGCTTATGCCATAACACTCTTTTGGTATCGAATTCGGAGTAGCCTTCGAAGTCTGCCCTTATCTTCTGGATCGTCTCCTTGATCACGTCGCTGCCAAAGATATCACTGCGAAGCAGTTTCTCTAAGATTGCAGGGGCAATGCCCCATAGATTGTCCTGATTGAAAACCCTTTGAAAAACAGCATCTCTCGGCAATTGCTCATCAAAATTGCCTCTCATGAGGCTATCCATGAGAAAGCCAGTCATGACATGGGGTGGAGAATCCTTCATTGATGAGCGAATTCCCCAGCTGAATATGTTGCTGAAACCGCTTGCGCAATGTTCCCACCTGCTCTGAATCTCTGCCAAACAATGGCAGTTGTTGTGTTCGAGAGAGAACGTTTTATGGGATAAACATAAATATTCTGCAACTCGGGTTGCACAGTGTAGATCAATGTCAGTAGCCGATCCCATGGTGTAGGCTACTTTCCGTGAAGGAAGTCCATTGAAAAGCCCTGCAATCAGTCTTGAATCAAGACCGCCGGATAACATAAGTGCCATTTCTTTTTCATCCTTGTAGCGAGAGACCGTGGCTGAAAGTGTCTCATGCAGAAGGCAGAGCTGGGTTCTAAGTGGGGTGTCAAAATGCGCGGTCGAGGTAGGTATTGAATACTGGGCTATTTCAGCAAGCTGTCCACCGGGGTGCCACGACAAAACATGTCCGGCAGATAGACGATGAATGCCTTTGAGCATCGTCTGATTACTCGTAAGCCCGTTGGTCAACAGAATGCCGACGAAGGCGGGTGGATTGAATTCAACTTTGACTTCAGGATGATAGCGAAAAAGTTCGGGGCTCGATCCAACAAGCAGGAACGTACTGCTGGCGTAATAATAGAGGGGAAAAAGTCCTAGAATATCCGTGCCAACACAAATATCGCTTTGTCTGTTACATGTCATAAACGCATGGTAACCATCGTGAGTATCACAGACGTAACTTTTGGTAGACTGCCAAGTGCCGATAAGATCTTTGGCGGCCAATCTCTTATCTCCCTGGAACATATCACCCCAGACTATTGCCATCTCCTGCTCAGTCTGGTAGGTACTCATCGGACAGTTTTCATTTCCTGCCCAGATCACCTGGAGGTCATTACCAGCAAAAGTGCAGACCTTCAGGCCCTCAAGAGGAGCAATCAGGGGACATATCCTACGGAAGAAGGCTTTTCTTCTGTCCTTGTCGGAGTCGTGACATATAATAAAATTGGTCATTTCCTGCTCCTCGTCCATGTGGTGCAAATGAAAGCGTATACAGGGAATGCCAGAATTCCCGCTCTACATCTTTGTGCACCATGTACGAATTACTACAGTTTCAGAGCGTAATAGATGATAACCATCTCTCCATTGTGTCTGGCCACGTCAATGGATCTACCACCCAGCATTTCCTGATACATCAAACCATTTCAATTGTGGTGTTCGTTTTTGCTTGTAGTCTCTTACATCAATGATTTCTGTTACTTCTATGGTTTCACTCTCTCTTTCTGCCTTCTCTTTCTCGCTCTCTCCCTGCCTTTTTAGTATCCCCATGCACTCTATATTGAGAAGCACACAGGTCTTTCTTTTGCTCCGCTCCCACGAGCATGCAGCAGCAGCCCATTCTCGTTGCGTAAAAGATCTGAGCCACCCATTGACGTAACAGAAATCTGAGGATGTGTGAAACACTTTTTAGTATTTGTTTTTTGGGGACAAAATTAGAGGGTGAAGTAACATATTACCTGACGCATCTGACATAGTACTCTACCGACCGTCCAGCTGGTGAAACAGACCCCCATGAAAAGCCTATCCGCCACGCGTTACTGCCATCTATATAGTAAGAAGTTTCAGACCAGAAAGTTTTGATTCCCGAAGCAAGTGGTCCAGATAGTGGAAAGGCTATGGAATCGAACATTGGTTCATCCAATCTATAATCAAAAATGGATGATAACTCTTTGACATTCGGAAGACGCCAGCCACCCCCGGACAAAGGGAGTTGAGCACAAAAAAACTGGGCTTGGGAGTACGTTCTAATTTGGTTTTCAACTTCTCGCTGCCATTCTAATCCGGTTGAAAGATCAGTTACAGTTCCTGATTCATTTATTATGTAAGGCCCATTTGAATCGTATGGTACCCCAGCACGTACGCATCTTGTTAAATATAAATGACTTTTGGTGACACTATCATTTATTGCCCCATCTTCGAAGTTGACTGCATAGGCGTATGCAGCACTGCGCTCATCAATCGTTGATGACCAATACTCAACCTGGTCGGTGTTTGGGAAAGCATTGGTGTTAATTGCCGGGTATGCTTGACGGTAATCGACAAGAGATTGCAGCTCCCAGATAGAAGGTAATCGCCAGTCTCTATGCCCTCCAAAATTGGCATTCCCAAGGTTAATACAATACGAATATGCATCATTATATGTTCGGGGAGTATTATCATCAACTCGTTGCCACTCCAACCCTGTGACAGTATCTGTAATTGTAATGAGCCCATTTATGTAGACACTGTCGGGAATTTCGCGATCTATTGGAACAGGAGCAAACGGCTCAATCCTTTTTTCTTTCAGAAGTGGTATGACTACAACATTATTATGCGAATGGGCGATAGGTACTCTAAGGATAAAGAGTAGCAAAAACAATACAGACCAATAACATGAAAATTGTTTGCTCATAGCTTTCACCTTTCCTTCAAATTCAACTACTTGGTGATGGTCTTCCAGGGTTGTTCAGTCTTTCTCTTTGATATCTCAAAAAATCACTCAATAGATTAAATCCTCTCCACTTAAAGTTTTTCGAATTTGTCTCTCTAGGACATTACCTCGCAGAAGTTTCTAGGCTAACTATATGCATTATTTCTTCTTTTGATACCTTCCAGTTTTTCTTGATGCAAAGTGAATGCATCCAAAAAGACAGTGGAATACGAACTGTTCTCTATGGGAATTCTGGCAGAAGGTTACTGCTTTATGTTGGAATAAGGGTAAGGTGAGTTAATAGATAACCGTTTTTTTAAGACGGTCTTAACATTTCCGCAAATTCCTTTACATCTGCATTCAATATCAATCAACCTATCCTTTTCAACCGTCCTTACCAGCAATTTCGCGCTTTTCAACATCTCTTCCTCACGCCTAGAACTCTGTCATCTCCCTATGCCGGGGAACAAGGACAGCCGGCAGATAAAGGAGCAGCTCTTTGCCGGCGGCGATGGTGAAAACGATGGCCAGGGATTCTGATGAGGCGTTGCCCAGGGCATCGATGCACCGGGCATAATACGCTGGGCTGGAGCCATCGCTCAGGCCGGTAACATCACTTTCCCAGGAGTTGTCGCTCACGCTGACAAAGGAGCCGGACATGTTCTCATAGTCCATGTCTTCTGTATCATACCGGCAGCCGACAACCCCAGCGGAGTCCGTCGCCTTGATTCTGATCGTTGTCTCGGTAGTGCCCATGGGAAGGGTGCCCGAAGGTTCGGGAGCGGTCATTCTCGGAGGAGCAATATCCGGACCGGCGGTTTTCTCAGTGGTCCCTACATAGAGATTGTCTATCCAGAAATACCAGCTCTCTTCCCCGGGCAGATACTCATCGGTGTAGTCCCCAAACACCATATGCTCAAACCGGTCTGGGGTCGTAGATCCGGATGGGTTGCTGGGCATGTCGGTGATATGGACCGTCAGGACATCGTTGTGCCATATTTTTATATACCCGTTTTGCCTCCCTTCATCGGCCCGGGAGACTTCTAGTTTAAAGTGATGCCAGTCGCCACCGCGAATATCGATATCATTGCCGATGACCGGGAATTTAGCGCCCTGACATGCTTCATCCCAGCCCTCGTAGGGGGTAATGGTAAAACGGTACGCACAGAGGCTATCCCGGTAAAAGCCCATTTGCCTCATCACATTTCCGGTATAATGAAAGGCGAAAGTCATGTTGTTTTGCGAATCAAGAGATGAACTGCCGAAGAATTTGATGAATTTCATCCCACCGTGCATGGTGCCGCCTATCTTGGTATCGAACTCGACGAAATAGTGGTCTTCCGCATAGGCGTCCAGATCGAGCCTCAACGAGTGCGGGGCCGTCTTGTTGGGACCATTTGTGGAGACGAATTCGACCCGGATTGCCGGTGTGTTGTCCACACCTCCGCTTGCCATGAGGGCCCAGGCCGAACCGGGGGAAAGCGCCCCCCATGATTGCTCATTGAAATCGGAGTCAAAGACGGTTTCCGCCCAGCCTATCGTGCAGAAAAAGAGCGACGCCGAAATCACGACAAGTATACTTTGGACAAGCAGCTTTCCCATCGGTTTTCTCATTGGTATTTCTCCATATACTCTCTATTTACCCGTGCCGGATGAAAGGTGTCAGAACATTCCTTCCCCCTGATCCCAGTGTTCTCGCGCCAGAAAAAGGCGAGTTCACGAACAGAATGGGGCGAAATCACTACCTCAACCAGGAGTAATGTTTGGCAACACAACGAGGATGAAGTAGAACAGTAAGTGAGGAACGAAACTCAGCAGACAGAAAGGGTGCGACATTTCACGCCGAAGCCTTCAAGACCAGTGTAACCCGGATCAAAGAGACGTCAAGAGGGTCTTTTATCCTGGCATAAACTATAAGTACCCCTGAACTCACATCTTTCGATAGAGTCCACATGGTGCATACTTCTCATGGAGACTACTGTTGGTCTTTTCCGTGGCCGAGTTGAGAAGATAATGCTACAATTGTCGGTGTTCGCAGAGCCTATGGGTTTTATCCTTGATCTCTCAAAGGATATTGAAGCAGCACATTCCGCCCAGAACCACGACCAAGGCAACAGCCCATGAAAGCCATCATCCTGAATGCATTAATTGTAGTGGCCGCCATCTTTCTCATCACGCCTCAGGAGATTATAGCCCTACAGCCACAACCAGAGACAGACAGCCAACAGCGCAACCTTGACCCTGAGTTCCAACCTGAACCCGGAGCCTATGCCTATGATGTCTTATGGAGAGGCGTCAGAGTGGGCAAAGCTTCGGTTTCAACTACGGTTGAAGACGATCTTTACACCGTGGCAGTTACTGCAGAAACACATACAAAGTTCAATTTTCTTTATAAGTTCAGATACCAGGGAGAGGTATCGCTTAAAGCTCCCCCTGTGAGACCAATAGAGGCAAAAATGACCGAAAGCGGCGGTAAAAAGGAAAAGACGACCACAATCACATTTTCTGAAGAGGATAAAGCCACAGCAGTTCGGGTGAAAAAGGAACCGGGGAAGGAAAAGGAAGTTAGCACCGTCAGTGCTGAATCCCAAAGCTTCCTCCTCGACCCCTTCTCTGTCGTTTTTCTTGTCCGACACCTCGACTGGCATGTCGGCATGGCTGAAATTTTTGACGTCTTTACAGGAAGAAAACAGTACCTACTAATGCTTTACTGCGCCGAAGTGAGAATCAAAACCATTAACGATGAGCAGCGGGAAGCCTGGGTGATTACCCCCACAACCAAGGAAATGGGCAAGCCCGATGCAGAGGAGAAATCCGATTTTACCCTCTACCTGTCCAAAGACGAGAAGAAAGAGATACTGAAAATCGAGGGTGTCCCCAGGATCGGCCGTGTGGAAGCGATAATGCGCTATTTTGAACCTGATTCATCCGGAAACTAAGGATTCTTCGCCAGGAACTATTTCAGAAACGAAATATGTTTTTAAAGGCCTCGGTATCGGATTCATAACCGAAGCTCATTTCCTAAAAAGCTATCCCATTTAAAAATCCTATTCAAGCATAATCAGAGGTTCCACGGTATAATTCAAACATTGCGGAAATGGGCATTACATGCTGATTACAGCTTGAGAGTATTCCTTCTTTCCTCCAGCAGTCGGGCAGAGTCATTTTGGCAGCAACGAAGTACATACAGGAAAAGCAGCCAAAATTGTCGCAAGGTAGTTACGCAGTGAGTACCGGGCTGCAATCATTTGCCGAAGTGTCGACGCAGACACAGTTAGGGTAGTTTCTCTTCGCTTTCTTCTGTAGACTTCGTCTCCAGATCGATTTTTGGACTCCATAGTCGCCACGATGGATTCTCCTCTTTATTGAGAATAAAGCGAAAGCCATCTGTAACCGGTCCACCCATTTCAGAATTATCAGGGGTGGCAAGGGCTATGCCACCGGCCAGAAGAGATTCAAGCGATTCCGTCGAGATATTCAACCCCGAAAGCACTCCTCCCGAGATACTTAAGCCGCTGGCGTTCCAGAATTTGGTGTTCTCCCTGATGATGGGGGTATATTGCTCATAGACTGTTACGCCAATTTCCACCTGTTGAAAGGTTGACGACAGATTCACATCTGTCACTTCACCAACTTTTACCTTCCGATAGTAGACTCCGCTGCCGACTTTGATGGATGCAAGATTATCCGTTTCCAGAACGATGTGCAAACCAACAGGTTTTTTATAAACAGGCAAGGCTTCGAGACTGCTGTACAAGGGGAAGACCTGCCCATTCTCTGCCTGTGGTGAACCCTGGTGTATCTCCGGAGTCTGCATGTTGATGCCGCCCACAAGCAGGGAAGAAAGAGATGAGACGTTTACCATCAGATCGCTTATACCTCCCGAAATAGTTATGCCGCTGGCATTCCAGAACAAAGAGTCTTGTTTTACCAGATCGCTGTATTGCGGTTTTATATAAATGGCCACCAGTACGGATTGGTCATCCTGCAGAGTATAATCCTGTACAGAGCCGATTTCGATGTTCTGGGTATACACTCCCGATCCTATATCAAGTGACTTGAATTGCTCTGAGCGAAGTTTCAGATGCAGACCGGGGGCATTAGGCTGTATCGGAGGGCGCCTGTCATTGGCTATAAAATCACGCGATGGTGTTGTCGATACTCCCGGCTGTACTGCGATATAGTTGCCTGAAAGCAACGTCTCAAGCCCGCTTACCCTACTTGCCCGGATATCGACTTTTTCAATCCAGAAGACCATATCTTCGACCAGATATGGTTTTGTCTCTCTATTCATTTCAATGATGAGGTCGACCCCGAGCAGGTCGTCACGCAGATCTATCTCCCTGACAATTCCGACCTGGTTACCCTTGAACAGCACCGGAGTCTTATTTGCCAATATGCCCGACGAGTCATCAACTCTTATGGTTATCTCAATCCCGGTCTCTTTGATGCTTTCAAACAGCAGCCACCCTCCCAGACAGATTGCCAGGATCGGCAGTATCCATACCGGTGAAAACCCCTTCTTCTTTTCAACAATTGCTTCCGCCATCTTCCTCCCCTTTTTCTTCTGCTACATTTACCTTCGAATCCCAGAGAATCCGAGGGTCAAACACTATCGCCGACAACATTGTGGTGATAACAACGGCGGTAAAATACCGTGCTGCAGGGCTGGCAACGATGCTTGATAAAACACCGAACTGGATCGTCGCCGCCAGCAGGGCAATGACAAAAATATCCAGAAAAGACCAGCGGCCTATGAACTCTACAAAGCGGAACATTTTTGCCTTGTGCTTCAACCATCCATCCCAGCCGTACTGTATACTCAGAAGGATGAGCGCAATACCGACAATCTTGAATAATGGCACCAGAACGCTCGCCGTGAATATGATACCGCCGACAACATACTCTCCCGATTTGAAGAAATAGATAACCCCGTCCATTATTGTGGTAATCTCAGGATTCCCCAAAAAATCAACCTGCATGACTGGCAACAGGTTGGCGGGCAGGAAGAGAACCAGCGCACAAATGAGCAGAGCCCAGGTGGAGCTGACGCTGCGTGGTTTTCTGCTGTGCATTGATGCACCGCAACGCGGACAACGGACGGCTTGATCCTTTCGAACTTTTACCGCCGGGACGACAAGAGCACAATCATGGCAACGCATCAGACCGGCTTGACGAGCTGTCATTGTTGAGTGGTTACTGACTACCGGGAAAGATTGTTCTACCTCTTTTTCTTCATCAAAAAGTCGCCAGAATGCGTGTTCGTCAACCACAGCAGACGAAGCAACCGATACCAGGCAGAGTGCGGTCAAACAGAAAAAACCGAGGTTGAATTCAAGTTCTCCCATACTGTGGATTTTGATGATGCTCACCAGAATACCCAATAAATACACATCGAGCATGCCCCATTCGGCCAGGTGCTTGTATATTCTGAATAGTACCGTTAAATATCGAGGAGTGTAGTTGAGTTTTACACATACAGCTACAATGAAGAGCAGAGCAAGCTTGATCAGAGAAAAAAGAATAGCTGTCAGGAAGACCATGATGCCGACGAAGGGGAACCCAGTCTCGAACATGGCAATCACGGACTCAAGAATGCTGCTTTCTCCCTTAAGGCCGACGATAGTGATAGTCATGATCGGCAGGATCATGGCTGGAATATAGAGAAGCAGTCCCGTTAGGCTCAAGGCGAGCATTTTTCCAATGGAGTCTGCCACAGGCGACCGTAGAACTGTCCTGCATCTGGGACAGCGCAGTTTCTGACCCGGCAGGACAGTTACATCACCATAGAGCAGGTCACAATCGGGACAGGCAGCAATGCCTGGGCTGCCGCTGCCATTTGAAGAAATGGGACTAATGCCGGCGTCGTTCTTCATTGATCATCATTGCAGTGTTCAATACCACATATCTTCTGATACCATCCAGATTACAGGATGGATATTCTTTATGCAAACTACAAAGATTTGGAAAAGTACATAACTCTTTTCCGTTTTTAATCCTTACAGCGAACTGGGATCAATTACCAACTATATACGGGGGTGGTATCGTTGT
>JAZBNU010000471.1:0-14358 GCA_036350815.1 Desulfopila sp. | reverse complement strand
GGTGAACATTGTGTATGGTTTTCTTATGAAAGTATACAGCTTGAACATATTGGAATATCATCTAATTGAAGAAAATTGACACAATGTTCATGAGAAATCCGGGCTAGAGCAGTTCCTGCAGAGATGGCAGTTCCGGTGTGGCTCCTGAATGAGCACAGACAAAGGCAGCCACGCGAGCGGCAAGCCGATGCGTCACCTGTAAGGGATAATCAAGCAGGAGGCCGGTGGCAACAGCAGCGGAAAAGGAATCCCCTGCGCCTACGGTATCAACCACCTCAAGCGGTTCACCAGGCAGAATGGAATCCCCCCGAGAGGGTGAAAAGAGCCTGCTGCCTTCCCCACCCCTGGTCAAAATGACCATATCAAGGCTATAGGAGTCACAGAGATATTGCAGAAAGGGTGTTTCCGCACCGCTCTGCTGCAGATACTCCTGCAGAACCACAAGCTCGTCATCATTGAGCTTGAGTACGGTGGAAACCTGCAGCAGTTTATTGATTGTTTCCCTGCTGTAATAGTGCTGGCGCAGATTAATATCAAAAAGACGGATAGAGCTGTTCTTTGCGTGTTCAAGAAAAGTCCATATCGCCCCGGCTGAATCATTGTCCCGTGACGCCAGAGTACCGTAGCACACCACATCAGCCCGCCGGGCGAGTTCGAGATGTTTTTCGTTCAGCTGAATATGGTCCCATGCTGCATCTTCATGAATAATGTAGTCAGCCGTCCCGCGCTCATCCACGCTGACAGAAACAACTCCGGTGGGATAGTCATGGACGCTTATGCAATGTTTCACCTTCTTCTGGTCGAGAAGGTCAAGGATTGCAGCACCATCATCATCCCGCCCCACAGCGCTGACAACGATACCCGTGTTGCCAAGCTGGGTCGCATGACAGGCAAAATTGGCTGGTGCCCCTCCCATCTGTCTGCCCTTGGGCAGCATATCCCAGAGGATCTCACCGATTCCCACCATAATATTCTTCTCTGTATTCTGCATAAACACCCTCAAAATCTGCTAGACATTCAAATGCAGTGCCACCAGCCGCACAGCCCGGCAACATCACCTTGTACATCTATTTTTTTAAAAAAGCGGTTGACAAACAGTGTTTTTACCGATCAACTTGAACGTATGCTGCTGAATAAAACACTGCCCTGGTTTTCTGAATAAGAGCAGACCCGCGACATTGACGAATCCACTTTCATGCTACAACTTTAAACCAGCACACCAGAAGCCGTCAAGCAGCCGACCATCCATTTTGCCTATAGGAGCATTCATGATCCTGCAGCAACTCTTCAAATACAAAGAGAATCACCCTCAGATCGTCCATGACGTCATCCACACCCTCCAGGCCCACAGCAAGAATCTCATCCTGGGGAGTGAAATGTGGGACGATCTGGTGGCATTCTGCAACGAGACCCGCCAGAAAGACCTCCTTGCCTCACCGCTGGCAAGCGCCATCAAAAAAGCCCAGGAAGCCCTGACAACAGACCCATGGTTCTATTTCATTCTGCGGCCTCGCGTTGCCACCTGGCACTATCTGCGCTACCACCTCGAAGAGCGTACATTGGAGGAGATCAGTGCCTCCCACTTCCTTTCGGTAAAAGAGAAGCTGGTAACGGGAAAGACAGACAATTTCGTTCTGGAGATCGATTTTGCACCCTTTGAACGAAATTTCCCCAAGATGACCCAGGTCCGCTCCATTGGCGACGGGGTCGAGTTTCTTAACCGGCGCTTTTCCAGCCGGCTCTCCAATATGCTTACCATTGGAGATGAACTGCTCTTTTCTTTTCTCCGGGTTCACGGCTATGCCGGCCAGCCCTTTATGATCAACGATACAATCAGCAGCGCCAAGGAACTGCGTCAGGCCCTGGTAAACGGTATGGAGTATCTGGACTCTCAACCGGCCGAGTCTGAATGGGCCGAGCTCAAAGAGGAACTGTACCAGCTTGGCTTTGAACCGGGCTGGGGGAGAAAACTGAGCGGCATCCGCCAGACTTTCAGCCTGCTGGCCAACCTCCTTGAAGCCCCCGACCACCACAATCTGGAGAAATTTCTCGGCAGAATTCCCATGATATTCAACATGGTGATCCTTTCGCCCCACGGATATTTTGGCCAGGAAAACGTCCTCGGAAGACCCGATACCGGAGGGCAGATTGTCTATATTCTCGATCAGGTCAAGGCACTGGAGCGGGAGCTGCAGAAGCGGCTCTTCAGTCAGGGACTGGATATACAACCGCAGATCCTGATACTCACCCGCCTTATTCCGGAAGCAGGCGAGACAACCTGCGACCAGCCGGAAGAGGCGGTAAAAGGCACCGACAATGTCCGGATACTCAGGATTCCGTTTCGAGACAACGACGGCACGGTGATACCGCACTGGATCTCGCGCTTCGAAGTGTGGCCTTACCTGGAGGGGTTCGCAAAAGAATCGGAAAAAGTCATTCTGGACAAACTGGGCAGAAGACCAGATCTTATCATCGGCAACTACTCCGACGGCAATCTGGTGGCTACTCTTCTCTCAAACAGCCTCAAGGTCACGCAATGCAACATCGCCCATGCTCTGGAAAAAACTAAATACCTCTACTCAGCTCTTTTCTGGAAAGACATGGAAGAACAGTACCATTTTTCCTGCCAGTTCACCGCTGATCTGATCGCAATGAATTCCGCGGATTTCATCATAACCTCGACTTTTCAGGAGATTGCCGGTTCCAATGACGTTGTCGGCCAGTATGAAAGCTACAGCTCCTTTACCATGCCGGAACTGCAGCGGGTCATACACGGTATCGACGTCTTTGACCCTAAATTCAACATTGTCTCGCCTGGCGCCGATGCCGATGTGTATTTTCCCTATTACGAGGAAGAACGACGTCTGAAAAACCTGCATGCCGAAATCGAACACCTGCTCTTCAGCCCCGACGAACCGGAAAGCAGAGGCACTTTACAATCCGGCGACAAACCAATTCTCTTTTCCATGGCCAGGCTGGATCGTATAAAGAACCTTTCCGGTCTGGTCGAACTCTATGCTGAAGACGACAGGCTGCGACAACTTACAAATCTGGTTATTATCGGCGGCACGGTTCATCCCGACCAGTCCGGCGACGAAGAGGAACGGCTCCAGATACACAGGATCCATGAGTTATTCGATGAGTTCGGCCTCGATGGCCAGGTCCGCTGGCTTGGCAAACGCCTCCATAAGGAACTGAGTGGAGAACTGTACCGCTACATTGCCGATAGAAAAGGAGCTTTCGTCCAACCTGCGTTCTTTGAAGCCTTCGGTTTGACGGTTATCGAGGCAATGGCATCAGGACTACCGACCTTTGCAACCCAATACGGCGGGCCGCTGGAGATCATTATCAATGGAGAGTCAGGCTATCATATCAACCCGAACCACGGCGAGAGAAGTGCTGCCAAGATCGCCGACTTTTTCGAACACTGCCAAAATGATCCGGAACACTGGAAAAAACTCTCCCAGGGAGCAATTCAGCGTGTTGAAGAAAAGTACACCTGGAAACGATACGCGAAACGCTTATTGTCATTAACCTGCCTCTACGGCTTCTGGAAATATGCCACCGATCTTGAGCGCGCAGAAACAGACAGATACCTGGAAATGCTCTACCACCTCCAGTATAAGCCTCTCGCTCAGAAGTTGCGCGACAGCAGTGATTAAACTCCCAATTACTCCTACCCGGATAGTTCATGGCTTGAGGTGGCTTGCTGGGAGCAATATTTCACGTTCCATAATCGAGGCTTCAAGGGTGCAGCTGTAATACTCTACCGCAAACCCTTGATAACGAAGAGTATGGGCTCAGCAGGCACGCCTGAAGGGTGAAAAACCTGTCATTGGTATGGGGGACTTCGGGGTGTTCCGAAAAAGAGAGAAAAGCGTTTGCCCTGCGGTTTTATTTCAGGAAGTCAAGAACCCGCAGGACAAAGGCTATCTCTGCAGGAAACCATATTGATAGAGGCCGTCGATTATGCCGGCAGCATACCCCTCGGGGCTGAAATATATGTTGGTTTTTCCCTTGAGCCTTTCAATCTCTTCACTATGATTGGCAACGACCAGACCTCGTGTCTTACCTGAGACCATATCTTCATCACTGCCGGAATCACCCGCCACCATGACATAGCGGGGTGAAAATTCATACTTATACCCAAGATAATCAATTGCTCTTCCCTTTGAGGCTCGAAGCGGGACAATATCGAGAAACTGGCCATGGGTATAGATGACATTGCAGCGCAGGCGCTGTTCAGCTAATTTTTGCTGGATTGATGCGAGTCTGTTGTCTTTTTCTTCAAGATAGTAGCTTATTTTATAATTGCGCTGCCCTTCTGCTTCCTGAAAAACGAGAAAATCAAAGTCTGCAAGCGCCTTTTTGATGGCCTCCGGCTTCCACTGGTAAGAAAGCTGCTTCTGCCAGCCTTTATCCATTCGAAAATCCGGACCGTAGTAGATCTCTGTCCCGACAGAACAGATCAGAACATCGGGAATGGGAATATCATACTCCGTCATAACCTCAAGAGCCAGTTCAAGACTCCGCCCCGTGGCCAGACCCCAGGCAAGTTCATGCTGGTGCTGCTGCAAAAGCTGAAAGAGCGTACGCATACTGGCATCATCACCAATAAGAGTATTGTCGATACTGGTCACCATTAAACGGCTGACGGTAGTCAGGCGCTTGCCGAATGAAGGTTTGGCTGCGGCCGCACCGGCTGTGTCTGTCTCCGCATCCTCCGCAGCTGTTCTTTCCGGAAAGAGGTTATGGACATGTTCAAGGTATTTTTTACAGTGAGCATGCCAGGAATAGTGTCTCCGCACTCCGTTGATACCATTGTTGGAGGCCGTATCCCACCCCTCCGGGTCAACCAGGAGGGAGCGCATTGCCGTCGCCAGAGCCTGATTATCAGCTACATCGACAAGTTTTCCGTTTTGACAGTTTTCCACGATATCCCGCGGCCCGCCTTCCTGGGTGGCCACTATGGGCAGGCCGCAGGCGGAGGCCTCTATCAGGGTGAGACCAAATGGTTCAATCAAGGCAGGATTGACGAAAACCCCGCGATTCTCGGCACAGAGACGATACAGCTCTGGAACTTCTTTGGAAAAATTATGTTTTTTGGGAATGGCCAGCTTTCCATAGAGGTCATATTTGTCCATCTGGAGCAGCATATCTGTGAGGACGGACTGTTCATTTTCTTCCATCTTTTTGATATTACCCCTGATTCCTGCGAATATGGCCAGATTGGCGATGGCCTGCAGTTCCTTGTCACGTCCATACGCTTCAATCAGCCCGGTAATGTTCTTCCTGTGATCGGGACGACACAACGCCAGAATAAACGGTTTTTCAGGTTTAGCCCAGAAACGCTTCAACTCGTTGAGAAGACTGCGCCTGGTCTGTTTTGTCTCCTCATCTAAAAGTTCACTGTCCAGCTGCAGATCATAGAAGGGATAAAAGACTTCCAGATCAATTCCCGGCGGTATGACGGCAAAGTTGGGATGATTTCCGTTTTTGTAGAGGCCATACTGCTTGTCGATTTCCTGTTGCGTCGAGGTAATGATCAGATCGGCTTTTTGAATAATACGTTCTTCCCTGTCAATGCGGGTCGCCATTTTATAATGACTGTCAATCCGCTTTTCGCTCAGATCATCGGCCAGCAGTTTAGCCTTTTTGTTGCGCCCCATGGAATGCCCGGTAAAGACAAGAGGGGCATCAAAAGCAGCTGCAAGTTCCATGGCAACATAGCCTGCATCAGCATAATGGCCATGAAATACATCAGGAGCCCTGTCCTGTGATTTAAGGTAGCGGATGGTATTATCGATAAACTCTTCCAGATGCGGCCAGAGCAGCTCTTTTCGTATATATTTTTTCCCTCCGCACCGAATCCGGACAATGCGCACCTTATCGGAAAGTTTCTCCACGCCCCGGCCATAATCGGCACTGACGGATCTGCTTTCAATGCGGCGGGTAAACAGATCAACCCGGCCCACATCAGGCAGATCACCCAACGCCTGAGCAAGCTCCAATACATATTTGACTTGTCCGCCGGTATCGGCATCAACCCCAAGTTCCGGAGACTTACCGCGAATGAGCCCGTGAATGCTGAACAACAGAATGTACAGTTTTTTGTTCTCCATAGCCGCGATTGAGTAAAGTTAAGAATCTCCCTCCCCGTTCGATCCGCACTGAAAAGGAACGAGGCCATGTTCATAACAGCTTTCTATAATCCTATCTCGTCAATGCCGTGCTTGCAATTTTTTTATTCCCTACATACGATACGCAGGTGTTATATCGGTATACCGGAGCGAATCTCGACAGTTCACTTTTAACTATGCAAAGTATTAACACTTTTATCAAAAAATCAACCCCATAGGATCAATGATGAAAGAGATCAGAGCGTAAACCGGATTTCTCAACATCTGTCTTTCTCAATAATCGCACTTGAGTATTATTCCTAAAACATTTATCCTTCAAAACGGGCATCAATTGCTTTTTGCCGTTCTTTTTTTAAAAACCTGATTACCCGTGAAAAGAGTGATCCTGCCCCATAAGGCTTGCTGATCTTTAGGGGGAATCAGGTTAAAAAATTCACAAGGAGATACGCAATGTCGAAGATGGTCAAAGCACTCATAGTTTATGCCAGCAGAACGGGGGAAACTCGAAAGATCGCCGAACTCATCGCTGAAGGTCTGCGTTTCGCCCTGGTTGATGTAACCATCAAAGATGTCAAAGAAATCACCAAAGTCGAAGCCCTGGCTGGATTCGACGCGTATCTCTTTGGCTCACCAACCTATCATGGCGAGATGATGAAAAGCATGAAGTCCTTCTTATTTCTTGCAGAACAGGCGGAACTGGGTGGCAAAACAGGTGGAGCATTCGGTTCCTATGGCTGGAGCGGGGAAGCCGCGGAGCGGATTTATGACACCATGAAGAATATCTACGGTATGGATTTGCCGAATCCTCCTCTCATGGCAAGATCCAGCAGTGTTGACGGCGGCATGAAGGCCTCTCAAGATTACGGCAGAGAAATTGCGGCCAGGATCACCGGCTGAAGAAACCGGTGTGCTCTCCGCCCGGAGCAGGAGTCCGAGAGCACACTGAAATCACAACGTGCTCTCGGCAGGCTCTGTCTCTTTCCACCGCTCTATTGCCTCGACGACATAGGGATAGATGTTTGCGGTAATGATTTCGTAGCCTTTCTCGTTGGGGTGGATACCGTCGGCTCGATTGAGAGAGGCGACGGTGGCCACATCCTTGAGAAAGAAGGGCATAAAAACGAGATCGTACTTCTCGGCAAGCGTGCCATACAGCCTATTGAACCGTTCCGTGTAGTCCTCACCAAGATTCCAGACCATCTGCATGCCGGCAAGGACAGTAATTACTCCTCTGTCGCGCAATGTCAGAATAATCTCCTCAATATTCTTTTCCACCAGTTCTGTGTCGATCCCCCTCAGGCCGTCATTGGCACCTATTTCCAATATGACGATATCGGGGTCACGGCTCAGTATCCAGTTAAGCCTGGAAAGAGTGCCGCTGCTGGTTTCTCCGCTTACTCCGGCATTGACCACTTTGAAAAAATATCCTGCATCTTCAAGCTTTTTCTGCAGAAGAGCGGGATAGCTGTGCTGCAGTTCTACACCCAGTCCGGCCGTCAGGCTGTCACCCAGAGCTATAATCACTCCCTGCTGTTCTTTTTCGGGTATGGATACGGCCTCCGCCGCTGTGGAAATCTCTTCTCCACTGTCACACCCGCCTAGCAGCGACAGACACAGCAGCACCCAAAAAACACCTATCCTATAACAAACTTTATCCATTGCCGTTTTCCCATAAAAATCGAGCCGGCTTCTGCCCGACGATATTCAGTGAGCTCAAAAAGCCAGTAAGAATAACTACCACAACCGTCATAAGGGCAAGCAGAACTGAGGCGACAAAATCAGGATCATAGGGTATGTCAAAAAGATAATGACACAGCGCCCAGCTGCCGCAATGCGCAAGGACGAGGGCGACAGCAGCGCTGAACAGGCCGATCAGCCCGTTTTCCCAGATAAAAACAGTATAGACAAAACCTTTTTTCCCACCCAGTATTTTGTAATACACCGCTTCTCTCGTCCGTGCCAGCCTGGTTGCCAGGATAGAGCTGACCAGAATCAGGCCGCCGGCAAGAAGAGAAAAGGAGGCAAAGAAATTGACAATCGCGGTGAGCTTCTCCATCAGCACCCCGATATCCTCTGCCGCCTTCGACACATTAATAAAGCTGATATTGGGGTACTGCCGCAGGATCCGCCTCTGTAAACCTGCAATCTCTTCCTGGTCCACCTGTACGGCGCTGAAAAATGTCTGCGGCGCCTCTTTAAGATACTCACCGGGGAAGACAAAATAGAAAAACGGATACAACATCGATTTGGTTCTGCTCCTCACACTGGTTACCCGGGCCTCAAGCTCAACCCCCTGAATATTGAAAAGCAGGATATCGCCCAAACCGATATCACCCATTTCAGTCACAGTATCGAGAATAGAAACCTGGAGATCAACTCCCCCATCTTTATTGCTGGTAAAGAGTTCCTCTCCCCTGCTCAGCACCTCGTCTTCCAGAAGATACTCCCGGTAGGTCAGGTTGAACTCTCTGGCAAAGTTGTCGCTTTTTTTCTTGAGCTCTTCTTCCCGCCTGATCTGTTCTCCATTTATAGCTATCAGTCTGGCGCGAATAATCGGAAAAAGTTCCGGCTCTTCTTCGAAAAAGGCGGAAAAGCCTTCACGCTGGTCCGGCTGGATGTCGATACAGAACAGATTCGGCGCATCTTCGGGATAGGATTCTACATAGGCGCTCTGAAGATTATGCTCAACCAGATAAATGGCAAACAGCAGTGTCAGGGCCGAGGCCAGAGTGACGATTATTGAACGTGTTGCATTTCCCGCCCTCGTCATGCTTCTCAGAGCCTGCCGCATGCTCAAGGCCCGAATCTTCAGGGCAGTTGCCGATTTCATGAGCAGATGGGCTGCAACGGCTATGGCTGTTATCAGGACAAGAATCCCTCCCATAAACATCAGTCCGGTAAATCTGTCCTCTAACTGACGAATGACCAGGAGGGTAATCAGGGCGATACCGGCAGCCACCACCAGATAAAAAACCATATCCCTGCCTGAAGCATTTTTGTCACTTCGAAAAATTGCCACCGGCTTGATATTGCGAAGCCTGTAGAGAGGCAAAAAGGTAAAGAGAAGAACCACGACAAAACCAAGCAGAAGCCCTTCTCCCAGATCGGTAAAACTGATGGCTGTTTCTCCCTGCACAGGGAGAAGCCCCTCGAAAAGAGTGGGAAGGTAGAGACCGATCACCACTCCCAGACCAACCCCCAGAACAGCCCCTGCCAACCCCTGCAGGAGGACGAGGACGAGGTAGTGACGATAGAGAAAACCACTGGTTGCCCCTACTGTTCTCGTTACCGCGATAGTCTTCTCTTTCTGGCGGACCAGGGCAGTCAGACAGCTCTGCATGCCAAGACCGGCAAGAAGAAGGGTGAAAATTGATATAAGGGAGAGGAAAAAAAGAAGATTGTCAAAAAAACGTTTTACCCTCGAGCCGGCATCACGGAAAGTCTCAACCCGTTCCTGACCGACTAGAACCTTGCTCTGCAATTGACTGTAAATCTCCGCCAGATCACTTTCTTGTGCCACCCGCAGAAGAACCTCATAGTGAACTCTGCTGCCGGTTCGAACCAGATCAACAGCCTCAAGATCAGCGTCAGAGACAAATACCCGTGGTCCGAAATTGAGAATATTGACCGGACTGTCGGATTCATACAGCACTGTGTCGGCTATGCGCAGCTCCTCTTTGCCCACCTTGAGGAAATCTCCGACCTGCAGATCGAGTCGTTTGAGAACGTCTTCAGCTACAACTGTGGTGCCACTCTTTAAAACTGTGCGCAATGGCTCACCTGAGGCCAGCTCAACCCGGCCATAAAGAGGAAAGCCTTCGTCCACTATTTTGATCTCAGACAGCAGAGTGGCGTCAGTAGCGTCACCACCCGCACCCATAACAACAGAATAGAACCGGTGCGTTTTGACGGCGGCAACCCTCTTCTCCTCCACCAGCTTGTCTACTTCACTGCGCAGGGCGGGAGAAAAGGGATAGTGCGAGTGCAGGATGATATCGCCGCCATGCAGTTCACGGGCATCTTCAAAAAGTGAACGGTTGACACCTCCCTTGAAGCCGTTCAGCGCCGTCATCGTGGTAAGAGATAACGCGACGCAGAGAATAAACAGCAGACCATGCCGACGGCCATGCACCAGTTCACGCAGGAGAAATCGTTTATTGAGCAGTCTCTTCATAATCACGTAACGAGTTTGCCGTCATGCAGTTTGATTACACGTTCCGCCAGAGCAGTAACAGATGAACTGTGCGTTGCCATTATCAGCGTGGTATTCCATTCATGCTGCATCTCCAGGAGCAGTTTGACTATCTCTTCACTGTTTTTTGAATCAAGATTCCCTGTTGGCTCATCAGCGAAAATGATAGCCGGGGTATTGATAAGAGCGCGGCACAGGGCCACCCGCTGTTTTTCTCCACCAGAGAGCTGCGAGGGAAAATTCAACCGCCTGTGCCACAGGCCGACTCGCTCCAGTAAGGTCCTGGCCTTGACTTCAGCCTGATCATCTCCACGCAGCTCCGCGGGGAACATGACATTTTCAAGGGCGTTCAGCGAAGGAATGAGATGAAAAGCCTGAAAGACGAAGCCGGTCGCCGAATTGCGAATTTCAGCCAGCTCGTCCTCATCAAGAGGTGTTATATCTCTGCCTTGGAGCACAATCTGCCCCGAGGTGGGCTTGTCCAACCCCGAGAGAATGCTGAGCAGGGTTGTTTTACCGCTGCCGCTGCTCCCTGAAATGACGACAAACTCTCCTTCTTCCACAGCCAGTGAGATCCCGTCAAGAATATTTATTTCTCTTTCACCAACGGTATATATCTTTGTTACTTCGTGCGTTTCCAGAATAGCCATTATCCTACTATCTTAAAATTTTAGCATTACACCCACCCCACCATCAGTTTTCGCTGCCATACTGCAGGAGCAGTGTGGTCAAGATGGGCAGTGGATCATTTTTCAGAAGACGTTGAGAGTAACATAAGCACACTTTGGCAAAAGACGAATACCTTCCGGGACGAATTGCAGGTGGGCGAAAAATCAGAACGAGAGAAATAATCGGATTGCCCTGTTTTCTCATGAGCATTGTGGAAATTCGGGAATACAACGAATTTCCACACGAGTTGTATGGTGAACCTGGAGAGAGGCACTGAGCGATTATGTACAAATCCAGGTCAGTATTCTTCTACCTGATTCCCCCTGAAACTCAGCACCGTCATTTTCTGGGGGCAGGATTGCTCTTTTCTCGGGTGTCTGCAGCCTGGATGGCTGCAGTCAAGCCCCCATGGATGGGTTTATGGCGTCCCGTGAAAAGAGTGATCCTGCCCCACAAAGGTCCACTGATCTTTAGCCGCAATATTTCACGTGCTTGCTGCCAGCTTTTCTAAGCACAAACTGCACCCAGAACAAATCAAATAATATCTGCATTAATTATTTGATTTTTCATTATAAACATGGCATCAACTTGCTTTTTCATGAAATGTTGGGGTTAGGGGTTGTCAGATCCTTCTATTATCGCATTCAGGGTTGCACTGGGACGCATAGCTTTTTCCACCAGGGCTTCATCGGGGTAATAATAACCGCCGATATCAACCGGTGCTCCCTGGGCACTATTGATTTCCTGCAATATCACTTCCTCATTGACTCGCAGTTCTTCTGCCAGGCGGGAAAAACGCTTTCGCATCTCTGTATCACTCTCCTGTTCGGCAAGTGCCTCTGCCCAGTACAGGGCCAGATAATAATGACTGCCGCGGCTGTCGAGCTCATGGACTTTCTTCGACGGAGCTCTGTCCATCTCCAGATGCCTGCCGATGGCCTGGTCAAGGGTGGTCGCCAGAAGCCTTGCTCTGGGATTGTCAAACGAATTACCAAGATGCTCAAAGGAGGCCGACAGGGCGCAGAACTCACCGAGAGAATCCCAGCGCAGGTGGCCTTCCTGAAGAAACTGGTGCACATGTCTCGGAGCAGAGCCGCCGGCACCGGTTTCAAAAAGCCCGCCGCCGTTCATCAATGGCACGATGGAAAGCATCTTTGCACTGGTCCCCAGCTCAAGGATGGGAAAAAGATCGGTGAGATAATCACGCAGAACATTCCCGGTTACAGATATGGTGTTTTGCCCGGCACGGACCCGCTGCAGAGTAAAACGCATGGCATCCACCGGTTCGAGAATGCGAATATCCAGATGTGCTGTTTCATGCTCCTGCAGATAGCGCTCCACCTTGGCAATCAGCTCTCTGTCGTGGCCCCGTTCACCATCCAGCCAGAAAACGGCAGGCTCGCCTGACAGGGCTGCCCTGTTCACAGCCAGTTTGACCCAGTTGCGCACGGCTTCATCCTTGACCTGACACATCCGGAAGATATCGCCCGTCTCAACCTGCTGCTCCAGCAGCACTTTTCCTGCAGCATCAACAACTTGTATACTTCCCGGCGCCCCCGCCTCAAAGGTTTTATCATGAGAGCCATACTCTTCGGCTTTCTGGGCCATCAGGCCGACATTGGCAACACTTCCCATGGCTGCAGGGTCAAAGGCGCCATGCTCCCGGCAGTCTTTGATCACTTCCTCATATATTGTGGCATAACTGCTGTCGGGTATCATGGCAAGGGTATCGTGCAGAGCATCGTCCGGACCCCACATCCTGCCGCCGTCCCTGACCACAACCGGCATGGAGGCATCAATGATGACATTGTTGGGTACATGGAGATTCGTTATCCCTTTGCCGGAATCAACCATGGCCAGTGCGGGGCGATCCTGATAGACCGCTTTGATATCTGCCTCAACAGCGCTGCGCTCCTCCTCGGGAAGCTTTTCCAGCCTGGCATGCACATCGCTCAAGCCATTGTTAAGATTAACGCCCAGCTCCTTAAACTTCTCTTCATATTTGGTTAAAACATCCCGGTAATATACAGAGACGCAATGACCAAACATGATGGGGTCGGAAACCTTCATCATGGTGGCCTTGAGATGGAGGGAGAGGAGAACATTGTCTTTTTGTGCTTCCTCTATCTGCTGCGCATAAAAACGACGCAATGGTTTGATGCTCATAACGGCACTGTCAATCACCTCACCCGGGCGTAAGCCAATATTTTCCTTCAGGGTTTCAGTGCTGCCGTCCACCCCGGCAAACTGAATATGGACTGTAGTCTCTTTGTCCATGGTGCATGATTTTTCGCTGTGATAAAAATCATTCGCCGCCATATGGGCAACCCGTGTTTTGGAGCCCTTAGCCCATGGCTTCATCATCTTATGAGGGTTTTTCCGGGCAAATTGCTTCACAGCCGCCGCAGCCCTGCGGTCGGAATTGCCTTCGCGAAGAACGGGATTGACTGCACTGCCCAGCACCGCGCCGTAACGGTTACGGATCGCCATTTCTTCCTCACTTTTTGGCGTATCGGGATACTCAGGCACATTATAGCCTTTGCGGCGCAGCTCCTCGATGGCCTCCTTGAGCTGGGGCAAAGACGCGCTTATATTCGGGAGTTTAACGATATTTGCCTCGGGAGTACGAGCCAGCTCACCCAATCTGGCGAGATAGTCCTCCACTCGCTGCTCTTTCTCCAGATAATCAGGAAAAGCAGCAAGAATCCTCCCGGCCAGAGATATATCCCATGGCTCAAAAACAATCCCCGCATCTCTGCAGAACGACCGGAGAACAGGCAGAAGTGAATATGTCGCCAGAGCCGGCGCCTCATCGATTTTTGTATATACAATTGTGGTTCTTTCAGATGTCATCAGATATTTTCTCGTCTAGTAATCTTCATTATACATTTTCACCCAAATAGTGGTGAAGCTGCTCTTTTTCGCAAACTCGACCTGGGAGCTTGTCGGAGTATAGGTTTTTTTGTTCAGATCGAGGCATTTTCAAGAAATCAAGCACAGCCATATAATACTATTAGCGAGCATTGATTTTCTGAAGATAACGAAGACATGGGCAAAAATGGCATACTCCGGCAGACTTCTAGCCCGGATTTCTCACCAGCCGAGGTTGCCGTGGATGCGAGGCGCGAAGCAAGGTGCTATAGTTGTCTATGCACCTTGCTTCGGCAACGCTGCAGGCACGGTAAGATCGGCTGGCCTTCGGTGAACATTGTGCATGGTTTTCTTATGAAAGTATCCTGTTTGAACATATTGGAATATCGTCTAATTTAAGAAAATTGGCACAATGTTCATGAGAAATTCGGGCTAGAAAAGCGCTTCCTTTAATATCAGATCAGCCTGCAGGACAATGCCGACAAT
>JAZBNU010000470.1:0-4175 GCA_036350815.1 Desulfopila sp. | reverse complement strand
GTCTTCAGTTTAAGAACTATCTCATCTGCCAAGGGTGCCAGTCGTTTACGGATCTGCAGGGCAATATGTTCTGTTGCGGCAAGATACAGGGCTTCCTTCCCTCCGAAGTGGTAGCCTATCAGAGCTTGATTTACGCCGGCTTGCTGGGCAATATTCCGCGTACTTGCAGCATGAAAGCCGTCACGGCCGAATATTTCAATAGCCGCGAGTATAAGGTTCTGCCTGGTGACTTCACCACGCGATGATTGTTGTTCTCTGTTCATACACAGTATTTTATTCAAACGATTGAATAAATCAAGTGAATAATTTCAGGACTCCCAGTTATCAGCAAAAAAAAGAGAATTATTTCGAAATAACATCAAGATATTACCAATGTATTTAAATGTAATGAAAGGTTTTTCGATTACAGTGCTTCTTTGCTGGTTTCAGCAGGCTGGGCGGGAAGATGATGAGGCAGGATAAAAGTATATTTAAACCTGTCAAATAACCACAGGAGAAAATGAGGAAAAACATACAGCAGATGGTATATTTTCTGCATCTGAAATGATGGTGAGAAAAATTATGGACAATGAGATATTTCAAATACCAGGAATGTCCTTGTACATCATTGTAACCCATTAAAAGGTGCCGCCATGGGAATGTATAATCTGGATAAAATGTTTCAGCCATCTTCTGTTGCTGTTATCGGAGCCAGTGACACACCAGGTCGAATTGGTACAGCTTTAATGAACAATCTCATCAAAGGCGGGTTTACGGGGAAGCTCTATCCGGTCAATCCCGCATACGAGGAAATCATGGGGCTGAAAGCAGTTCAAAGTATAGCGAGTATCGAAGAGCATGTTGATCTTGCCGTAATAGCAGTCCCGATTGTCCAGGTTCCCAGCATCATCACCCAGTGTGGCACTAAAGGAGTCAACTCAGTTATTGTCATTTCCGCAGGGGGAAAAGAGAGCGGAGAGAATGGAGCTGCCATCGAGAAAGAAATCTTTGCCGCAGCCGCTATTGCAGGTATACGCGTACTGGGTCCCAATTGTCTTGGGTTGATGGCACCTCACTGTAACCTCAATGCGAGTTTTGCTGCTGATATGCCGCAACGGGGAGATCTTGCCTTTGTGTCTCAGAGCGGTGCAATATGTACTGCGATTCTCGACAGATCTTTCAAGGAAGGAATAGGCTTCAGCTACTTTGTCAGCATCGGATCAATGGGTGATGTTGATTTTGGCGATCTCATCGACTATCTCGGCAGGCAGCCTACGGTAAAGAGCATCCTCCTGTATATAGAACATCTAACCAATGTACGAAAATTCATGAGTGCAGCCCGTGCTATCTCTCGCGTCAAACCTGTTTTTGTGCTCAAAGCAGGTGCCAGCAATGCAGGTGCTCGAGCCGCTGCTTCACATACCGGCTCTCTTGCCGGCGAAGATGACATTTATGATGCAGCTTTCAAAAGGGCTGGTGTGATACGGGTACACACTATAGCGGAGTTATTCGATTGTGCCGAATTGATCGCCAAATACAGCAGACCAGCCGGTGCGAGTATGGCTGTGGTTACCAATGGCGGTGGGCCTGGGGTAATGGCTGTGGACGCGATAGTGGAATATGGTCTTGATCTTGCTCCTTTGAGTGCGCCGACGATTGCAGAACTGGATGATTTTCTGCCGCCTTGTTGGAGCAAAGCCAATCCGGTTGACATTCTGGGGGATGCGTCGGCAGAACGCTATCGTCGCGTGATTGATATTCTTCTTTGTGAAAAAAGCATCAACGCCCTTATGGTAATTCTCGCACCTCAGGCGCTGACTCAGCCCTTAGAAGTGGCTCAGACTTTAATAACACTTGTAAAGAGACGTTCACTCCCCGTATTTGCAGTATGGATGGGGGGCAGGGATGTTGAGGCTGCCATTCAGGCTTTGAATAATGCCGGTATTGCAACCTATGATACACCGGACAGGGCGGTCGTAGCTTTCAAATATATGGTACAGCATACACGTAATTTAGAGATGTTGAGAGAAATTCCACCGCGAATCCAGCAGTCGATGAAAATCGACAAAAAAGTCGCTTTGGATATTGTTGCTTGTTCTGATTTGAGAATGGGCGGTTTTTTGCCTGAGCTACAGGCAAGAGAGATCGTGCAGGCATATTCCATCCCAATGAACACCTCTATCTCTGCAAAATCTGCTGATGAGGCTGTTGGTGCAGCACAACAGTTGGGAAGGCCAGTGGTTTTGAAGATTTTATCACCTGATATCAGTCATAAAACTGATGCTAAAGGAGTTCATTTGAATTTACACGACGAGAATGAGGTTCGTCGTGCCTTTGCCGCAATTATCTCTGCAGCAAAAAGCTACAATCCAGAAGCTCGAATTGAAGGTGTTTCAGTTCAGCCATTTATCGAAAACCCGGATTTTGAACTTCTGTTGGGGTGCAAACGCGATGAAACCTTTGGTCCTGCAGTATTGTTTGGCATGGGGGGAATATTTACAGAGATACTCAACGACAGAGCAATTGGTCTTCCCCCTCTTAATTTTCAATTAATCGAACGTCTTATACAAGAGACGAAAATATCTCGTGTTTTAAATGGCTTTCGGAACTTGGTGCCTGTCGATATGGATGTTCTTAAGCGTATGCTCCTGTCACTCTCTCAGCTTGTTACAGATATTCCCGAAGTGGTGGAGCTGGATATAAATCCCGTAATTGTGAAACAGGGAAAGCCTCTGGCTCTTGATGTCAGGATTCGTCTTGCACCTACTTCTCAAACAGCTCCTATGCATTTAGTGATAAGCCCCTATCCCGCGCATTATGAACGTTATGCACAAAGCAAGAGCGGTTTTCCATTTTTCGTTCGTCCAATTAAACCTGAGGATACTGAAGCTTTTATCGATTTGTTTAATTCCCTTTCCCGCACCAGTGTGTATTTTCGATTTTTTTCATATATCACAGAGCTTACTCCGGAGATGCTGGCAATGTTGACTCAGGTTGACTATGACCGCCATATGGCGCTGGTGGCACTTGATACGTCATGTTCTCCCGAGAGAATGCTTGGGGTGGCAAGGGTTATTGCAGACCCTGAAATCAGTAATGCAGAGTTCTCCATCGTGGTTGGCGATCCCTGGCAGGGTCAGGGTATAGGAGCACAGCTGCTGCTGCAGTTGATCGATGTCGCCGGCAGACAGGGAGTAAAAAGGATGTGGGGAACAGTGCTTAAAGAAAATCATCAAATGCTCAATCTTGCCAGACGCTCTGGGTTTACGCTTCGAAAAAACCCTGAGGAGGGAACCTATGATTTAACTATAGATTTAAGTAAGTCGGCTCAAATGGCGTGTACCGCGACAGGCTGAGAGGAAAACTTCCGCAGGACAGGATCCCTGTTTTCACAGGACGCCATAAACCATCCATGAGGGCTTGACTGCATCCTTTAAGTCTTCAGATAATCGAGAAAAAATAGCAATCCTGCCCCCTGAAGGTCACGATGCTGTGTATCGAGGGTACTCAAGAAGAAATCTGCATCACCTGTGTTGTCAGGTTTTTTGACAGGCTGGAAAAAGCTTTGACACATAGAATTGTAATTCGTCAAATTACGAAAAATATTCACCCGTTCATTCTGTTATTGGCGTTCTGGAAACTGTATTTTTTAGAACAGGAGTAGCTGGATAACAATCCTGAAACATTATGGCCCCATTGTTGCACAAAGAAAAATACCTGGAAAACGAGTTGAAACAGTTCCCTACAATATAGGGGCAGAAGATAAATTCTAAAAACAATGGGAGTCGAGGATGGAAAAAACACGAAATTCGATACTGCTTTCAGTTGATGGTTCAGATGAATCTTTGAAGGTTATTTCATATGCTTGCGAAACGCTGTCGCCAGCTGTAACAGAAACGCTGCTTTTTCATGTAATGAGTTCTGTGCCGGAGGTATTCTGGGATTTGGAGAAGGAACCGCACTGGTTGAAAAGTATTGAGTCTGTAAAAAAGTATGAAAAGAAGCAGCAGGAATATATGACAAAATATTTCGATCGAGCCTTGAAAATATTCCAAGAAGCAGGTTTTGCAAAAGCGACGGTTTCTACCCTTCTTGGAGCAGTGCAGAAAGGTATTGCCAGAGACATTCTGTCGGAGTCAAAAAAGGGATACGATGCTCTTTTAATCGGAAGAGGAAAATCCGGGACACATAAAGAG
>JAZBNU010000469.1:0-5611 GCA_036350815.1 Desulfopila sp. | reverse complement strand
TGATGTGTTTTCAGAGCTTGTTTCATTTCTCCAGATGATATACTATATTCCCGTAAAACAACACCTTCGGGATGGTGTGTCAATTACTCGTTTCAAAAATGACACTGTGTTTGAAACGGTCGAGAGAGTATTCTTTTTTCGCGGGCGGATAGAATCCCGCTGTATCGAAGGATTGCATGTCACAAGACGATAAAAGGCTGATATCAGATCACAAAGAAGTCGTTGATACCATACGGCGTTACAAGAATATCACCCTTGTCAATACTGCCGGGGAACCGGTCAATGAATACGATATAGAGTACAAAGTTCAAGGATATACCATTGCAAAAGATGGGACCATCACCATCAGCAAAGTCCATCGCATTAAGATCAAAATACCATTTGGCTATCCTCATTTCCCTCCAACAATAAAGCCATTAAGCCCCATTTTTCATCCAGAAATCGATGACCATGTTCTTCCCATCGCCAACTATTGGGAGGAAAACAAGTCATTATCTGCTCTCGTTCTCCATATCGGCAATATGATATGCGGAAATGTTAACAGCACCGAGCAACCCTTCAATCTTGAAGCGGCCCTCTACTATGAAAAACACAAGAGCAGATTACCACTCGACTCGCTCAAGCCTGTCGAAGAAAAATCGAAAACAGCCAGGCGCCACGACCCTGGTTCCAACCTGGTTGCCCCCCTGCTTTCTGCAGCACTGATCCTCTTTATCCTTGTTGCCCTTGGAGGCGGAAGTCTTTTCTTGTATGAAAAATGGAAACTCAGTCAAGCCCAGACTCTTTTTCAATCTGCTGAAAGCCACAGAGCTGAAGAGGAATTTCACAAGGCTCAAGAAAAAGCGGAAGCAAGCCTGAATTCATTAGGAAAAATATTTCTTCTGCGCCCGGATCATAATGCTTTTTCTCAAAAAATTGAGCGTTTTTTGCAATCTGAAATCATGGTCCAGGGACTTCAGGGCAACGTCCGATACGGCGACACCTTCATACGTCGGGAACGGGTTCAGCAGATTGAATTTGTTAAAGAGCTGGTTGCCTATGCAGAACAATCATTACACAAAGAAGATCTTCAAACCGCTCTCTCGAATTATCGCAAAGCACTTGAGTATGCCACTGCATACGATCTGCAGACGGAGCTTCTTGAAATCCGCCGAAGCCTTGCCGAACTGGAACTGGAGATCCTCATCAGCGAATCAGAAAAGGCCCGTCAAAACAAAGACTGGGAAAATGCTGTTGCGCTGCATGAGAACATTCTGGCATTTATCGACGAGAACAGGTCATATCTGCCGGAACCATCCGAACAGGCCGCCAGAACCAGCCAGCTGCTCCTCATTGATCGGATAAGTCTGCATTCCCGGGAAGCCGATCAGGCCGAAGCTGCCAACGACCTTGCAGCAGCACTGCAGCATCACAATGCATTGATAGACCTTATCGGAAAAGCACAATCTCAGAACAGCTCCACGCTTAAGGACACGCTGTCTGATTCGATACACAAGGTTGCTGTCTTAACGGAACGAATCACTATAGAAAGGCAGCGAAAATGGCTACTTGACAACTTCAGAGAAATTTTCCAGATTCACTATCCAACCGTGCTGCCGTCAACTCTGCGCAGTCCTCAGGCACTCTTTATCAAATACGATGAAAACAATATGGTCTTCTCTTTAAGCTGCCTGGAAAAGAGTTCCGGAAGTATTGTCAGGTTGAGGGTCTTCTACCAGTACGATACCCTGAATGACAGATGGACTATCTACTCCGGTGAAATAGAAGAAAACAGCTGACTCCTTATCTCTCATTACCGCATGTCAATCTCAGCACAAAAAGCACCTCTGAAAAATGATTGGTGAAACAGCGGCCCTTTGTGCCGCTCTTTTATGGGCTTTCTCATCTGTTTTATTTGCCGATATTGGAAAACATATCAGAGCAGTCAATATAAATCTTCTCAAGGGAATCTTTGCCTGTCTGCTGATGACATCACTTCTTGCCTGCGGCACGATCTTCGGCGCCGATGGACTTGATTTAGGCACCATCATCTCTATTTCACCAGAAGGACTCTTTCTCCTTCTGCTGAGCGGCGTTATCGGGATTGCAATCGGCGACACCGCATACTTTGCCTGTCTGCGCAGAATCGGCCCGCAAAACAGCCTCATGCTGGAATCTACTGCTCCTATAATGGCTGCTGTAATGGCCCTGCTGCTCTATCAGGAAATTCTCAAGCCATCAGCCTGGATAGGCATCTTTCTCACTACAGCGGGAGTAGGAATAGTAATAAAATGGTCCCATTCTTCTCTGGGCTACAGCACCAACCTCCCGGGAATTCTCTATGGAATGCTGGCTGCACTGTGCCAGGCAACGGGAATAGTTCTGTCACGCAAAGCCCTGCTTGCCGACGAGGTTGAACCTCTGGCCAGCGGTCTGGTACGGCTTGCTGCCGCCGTTTCCTTTATGTCGTTCTGGTTTTTATTGCGCGACAGACTGCCTTGGCGCTCAACCGCAAATCAGACGCTGTCGGAGGCGATTTTCTTAATTAAAAAACACAATCTTCTCCTCCGTCTTCTCGGAGCCATTACACTTGGAACCTTTCTGGCTATATGGTTGATGCAGACTTCCGTCAAATATACCAGTGCCGGCATCACTCAAACACTGCTTGCCACCTGCCCACTATTCGGCATGATTATTGGGCTGTTTCAGGGCCAAAGACAAGTCCCGCTGGTCTGGTGCGGTCTTTTTCTGGGGATTTTCGGGATAAGTTTGCTGTTTCTGACGTGATTGCCCTTTTTGCTACTCTGCCATGTCTCGGATCATAATCCTGCCCGGATTTCTTCCAGTCAAGGCTACCGTGGATGCAGAGGGCGAAAAAAGGTGCTGCAACATATTTAATCCTCATTACCCTTTACACTCAACATGGTGGCTTTCAGGAGGCTGAATCTCTCTTTTCTCTGGTGTCTGCATCCTTGATGGCTGCAGTCACGCCCCCATGGACGGAGTTATGGCTTCAATAGAGGATAGACCATCGGCACGACTGGAAAGCCGTTAAACTCAACCGCACCGATATCCACCTTTGCTCCCCATGGTCTCGCTACTCCCCGCTGGTCCACCAGGACCTCATCCACCCGGCTGCCATTATCACGAGCCTCGCTGAAAAGAAAAAGACCATGGGTTTCCGTGACTCCTCCATTCTTTTCAAGTCCTCTTAATCCCGCAATCGCAGCCGGATAATCATTGGGATGATCCATACCGCAGGAGCCGTCACTGTCGAGATTGGAACCTTCTGAAAGAATCGGTGTAATCTGATAACAATCGTTAGTGGAGTTTTCGGCAATAATGGTGTTATGCAGAGAAAATGATCCTTTGCTGCTTACTCCCCCGCCATTGACTGCCTGATTGCGTGCGACAGTGACGTGCTCGAAAACGAGGTCCCTCCTGTTATTCAATCCGCCGCCAAACTCCGTCCGAACTGTACCGTTACCACTGAATGTCGAGTTAACAGCTCGAAGCATGCCATTGTTAAACACTGCCGCACCACTAACTGCATCATTGCCACTCAGGGTCGAAGAACGTATTGTCGCATTGCCATCTCTATCGTTATAAAGCCCGCCGCCCTCATAGGCTGAACCGCTTTGCAAGGTGGAATGAGATATCAGGCATTGACCGGAGTTCTGCACAATCCCCCCTTGATCGTAGACACCGCCCCCACTCACCCGATGCTGGAGGAGTACGACATTTCTCAAAACCAGGTTGCCTCTGTTGCGGATAGCACCGCCACCGCTGAAAACGGTTTCTCTTCGCGACTGGATCCTGCCGTTGACAAGGCTGAGGTCCTGCAGTGTCACTTTTGCCCCGGGATCTCTGATATCAAAAATCCGATCAAGATATTTTGCATCAATAATGGTTGCATTAGGGCCTTTTCCCCGAATCGTCAAAGATTCAGTGATGTCAAGATCACCGCTGAGAGCGTTGTCTTCGTCTCTTTCTCCTCTGTCAAATGAAAATATTCCTGACGGCAGCTCGATACTGTCTTCCCCCGGAAGACTGTTGCTCTCCTCTACTGCGGCCCGTAAGGTACAAAACGGAATAACAAAAGGGGGAAAGATCGTAAGATACGCAACGCAAAGCCCGTTACCGGGAGTCAAGTCATTGACGTCGAACCCCGAATTCACCTTGAAGGACTTGGCCGACGCTGCATCCGGCAGACTCCAGAGGCAAAGGATTATAACCACTAATAATCGTAGCGCGATGTACATTTGGACTCCCATCTTGCGATTGCTTCACGCAGAGAACATACTGCCTCAGTTTTTCAGTTGCGCAGTTTCTGCAGCTCTGCGGTGTCATCCTCCCCTTTTAGAATTTTTTCAATCAGTTTACTTACGTTATCAGCCGGGAGGCGGTCAGCGGGCCCCTTGCAGACATGATGCAACCGAACCATTCCCTGCGGATCAATCAACACATCGCCGCCGCGCTGCCGCACATCACCTTGAGACCGTTTCAACCAGTTTCCTTTCAGCATTTCAAGCAGATAGATTCGTAACGTCGCAAAATTCCACAGATCGAAAAAACCGGCCTCGGTCATGCCAAAATAGTCATAGAGTGCCCTGGAACCATCGACAGCCACAGGCCAATGCAACCCCGTCTCCCGCTGATAATTGAGAACCTGCTCTTCGGCCTCGAACGTCACCACAACCACTTCAACATCATTGGCTGACAGCCTTTTTTCCTGCTGCCGCAACTGCGACAAATGGTTACGACAAGGCAGTCAGAGAAGGTGGCGGTGAAACATCAGATAGAGCCATTTCCCCTTGAAATCAGCCAGGGTAAACTCTTTTCCGGTCGAAGTCGTAAAATGAAAATTCTTTGGGTAGCGGTGTATTCTTGTTATGGCAAAGCTCATGGCAGAGTATCTTTATTAATCGTTACAGTCAGATTGAATGGTATACGTTTGCTAATACGGGCAAGATGGCAAAATCATGCGATCTTTGCGATAAACAGTATGCAGCACCTCAGGGAAAACACGTCTCTTTTTAGCCTCTTAAAACACGTCAGGATGAAACGTTTTTCAGCTTCAGGGCCGTACCGGACTTAAGAACATCAAGAACAAAGGATGTTTTGATGTTCTGGATACCAGGAATACCAGACAACTTATTGTTGACGAATTCGGTATAGCTGTACATGTCTTTAATGGCAACCTTCAGAAGAAAATCTACATCCCCGGTCATCTGGTAACATTCCAGGACCTCCTCGAGCTGGACAAGATTCTCTTTCACCATCTGCAGATTTGATATCTGATGCAGGCTGAGACTCACATTGATAATTGCCAGCAGACCAAACCCCACCTTTCCGCGGTTGAGAATAGCCACATAGTTCTCAATTATTCCGGAAGCCTCCAGTCTCTTGACCCTCTCTATCATTGCAGGAGGGGAAATACCTATCATGGCTGCCAGTTTTGAATTGGTTATACGGCCATTTTCCTGAAGAATAGTAAGTATTTTTATGTCTGTTGCATCCATATGGAATCTCACAACTGCGGCAAGAGAATCTAATATTTCTTAACTGAAAGCTGAATATATCTTCTTTTATTTGCAAAACCAACACAAAAACTGAATATTATTCACATCGA
>JAZBNU010000468.1:0-3232 GCA_036350815.1 Desulfopila sp. | reverse complement strand
GACCTGGTACCTGGAATTGACTTTTCTCTACGAGATGCCGCCTCAATAGGAATCATTGGCGGGGCTGACGGTCCAACAGCAATTTTTCTCTCGAGTCAGCTCTCACCGCGGCTTCTTGGCTCCATTGCTATTGCCGCTTACTCGTATATGGCTCTGGTTCCCCTCATTCAGCCTCCAATCATGAAATGGCTGACCACGAAAGAAGAACGGCAAATTAAAATGGTGCAATTGCGCCATGTCTCCAAAATTGAAAAAATCCTTCTTCCTCTTCTGGTTCTCGGAATCTGTGCCACTCTTCTTCCATCAGCAGCACCTCTTATCGGAATGTTCATGCTCGGCAATCTTGCCAAGGAATGTGGTGTTATCGAAAGGCTGTCCGACACTATCAAAAACTCCCTGATGTATACCGTCACGATATTCCTCGGACTTGGGGTCGGCAGCAAACTTTCCGCCGACAAGTTTCTCAATCTGGAAACTTTGGGTATCCTTGCTCTTGGCATGGTGGCTTTCTGCATTGGTACGGCTTCGGGCGTACTCATCGCCAAACTCATGAACAAAATGTCGAAAACACCAATCAATCCACTCATTGGTGCAGCAGGCGTCTCCGCCGTACCCATGGCGGCAAGGGTTGTGAACAAAGTGGGGCTTGAGGCCAATCCCCAGAATCACCTGATTATGCATGCCATGGGTGCAAATGTCTCCGGCGTCATCGGCTCAGCCGTCGCTGCCGGCGTGCTCCTGGCCCTCCTATAAGTGGTCTTCAACTTCTCTTCAGACTCGACCGGACAGAGCACTGTCCGGCGGGTTGACTGATGATACTAACGCAAAATGCCGGGTAACTGCCCGGCATTTGACTTCGGAAAATCGATATATGTGGTTGAATCATCTGGTATTTCAACCAACCGTCCTGGACACAATTTCTTTATCGAAATAGTTGCTGGCCATTCCTCCATCAACCACTAGCGTCTGCGCTGTAATCCCTGAAGCCTTGTCTGAAAGAAGGAACACAGCCGCATTGGCAGCCTCCTGGGTTGAAATGGCTTTCTTACGCAAAATGGCTTTTTCTGCATAGAGGTAGCTGTCGATATACCCGGGAATTCCAGCCGATGCTGATGTTTTAAGAAGCCCCGGGGCAACAGCATTAAATCGTATCCGCGAAAATGATGAAAAACTTTTTGCAAGAAAGCAGAGAGACGAATCCAGAGCTGCTTTTATCGGTGCCATATACCCATAGTTCTCCGCAGCCATTCTGGTTGTCGAAATAGAAATCGTCACCATGGATGCATCGGGCGCAAGAAGCTCTTTGAAGTGATTGGCTATACTGATAAATGAAAAACAGGAAATGTTGACGGCCTGGAGAAAATCATTTTTATCCGTCTGATGAAAAGGCTTAAAACCATCTGAGTAATTTGCAAATGCAATAGAGTGAACAATGCCGTGGAGTCGTCTGTCACCGTGACGCTGCAGCTCTGCCCATATTTCATCCCGAACTCGAACAATATTTTCTTCCTCTTCAACATCGCAGAGAAAAACCGGGGATTCCGGGAAGAGTTTCCTGGCTGTTTCCCGCCGCTCAGCACTACGCACGACATGAATTACGTGAGCCCCTGCAGCAAGAAGTTCTTTGGCAATAAAACAGGCCAGTGATTTTTTATTTGCCAATCCGAAGATCACTATTGTTTTTTTATCAAACTGAATAAAGCTCATCTCTCAATCATCCTGAAACGACAAAATAACATTTTGGGTTATCCTGAATATTGCCTGAGTCAGCCGCAAGAGAACCTTGAATTTCAACACGCGGCGTATCACGACAACATACAGTGGAGTCTAGGCAGACACAGGCATACAGTACCTGTATTACCAAGAGCCGAAAGTAAGGTAAAGTTGCTGGACAAATCGAAAGCTTACTACTATTTTATGCCTTTCGTCACCAGAACCTTTATCTGCAACGACAACATAGCATTTTCGTCACAATTATGGAAAAATTTTTAATCGGCATAGACACCGGCGGAACCTTTACCGATGCCGTACTGGTAAAAAAAGCCACAGGCAGAGTTGTCCATACCGCCAAAGCACCGACGCATCATCACAGCCTTTCCAGCGGTATCTCCGAGGCGCTTGGTTCCCTGTTGAGCACCTGCGCGGTACCAGCTGAAGCTGTCGATGGAATAGCAATTTCGTCAACCCTTGCAACCAATGCCGTTGTGGAAAATAAAGGCGCCAGAGTTGCTGTTTTTGTAATAGGCTACGTCAAACACTTCAAGCTGCCGGTGAAGGCGGTCATCTTTGTTAAAGGTGGACATACCATTAACGGTGTGGAGGAAGAACCTCTTGAACTGGAGTACATCACCTCTCTTTTACACAATCTCAAGGACGAGGTGGACGCCTATGGTATCTGTGCTGCTATGTCTTTTAAAAATCCCACCCATGAACTGGTGACGGAAAAAGCCATTGCCATGATAGATCCCAAACCGGTCTTCTCCTCTCACCGCCTCAGCACAGTTGCCGGCATGGAGCCGAGAGCTGCAACTGCCGGTCTCCATGCCAAGTTGATGCCGCTCATGGCCGATTTTATAGAAGGAGTGGAATACAGCCTCAAACAGGCAAACATCCGCGCTCCTCTTCATATTGTTAGTGGAAATGGAGAGTTGCTTAACGCGCAGAATGCAATTGAGCATGCAGGGATGACTGTCAGCAGCGGTCCTGCCTGCACCGCACTGTTCGGAATGTTACATTCCCCTCCAGAGGCTGTCATAATTGATGTTGGCGGAACCACAACAGATGTCACCATGATTAAAAACGGCAGGCCTCTATTTTCAGAAAAAGGGTGCCATATCGGCAAGTGGCATACTCACGTTAAAGCCATCGATATGCTGACTCGCGGTATTGGTGGAGACAGCCTTGTTCAGTTAAGCGAAAAGAACGCTCTTTCTATTGGACCGCAAAGAGTAACACCGCTTGCGACATCACCCTGTATCGCTGAGATTGATACATGGCTTGGCAACGGTGGAGCATCACAATGCATAGAGCTTCTCGGCAAAATACCTGGTGACAGCAATTTCACCCGGGTTATTACAGCACTGGAGAAGAAAGGTCCCTGCACCTTGCAGCAGCTGCAGAGAGAAACACAGCTGAGCAGCGTTCCTCTGGACAGGCAGCTGGAAAATCTCAGCCGACAACGCCTCATCAGGGAAACCGGTTTTACTCCGACCGACGCACTTCATGTTCTGGG
>JAZBNU010000467.1:0-8779 GCA_036350815.1 Desulfopila sp. | reverse complement strand
TGGCGCCGGTCAACATTATACCTTGCTGGCCATTCCTTTCTTTGTACTGGCATCATCGTTTATGTCCACGGGAGGTGTGGCAAAGCGGTTGATTAACTTTGCCATTGCCAGCGTCGGCCATTTTCAGGGTGGACTGGCTATTGCCTCCGTCATGGCGTGTATGATGTTTGCCGCTCTATCAGGTTCCTCTCCGGCAACCGTTGTCGCCATCGGGACCATAGCCATTGCCGGCATGCGTCAGGTAGGCTACTCAAAGGAATTTGCCTCCGGCATTATAGCCAACGCCGGTACTCTCGGCATTCTGATCCCGCCGTCAATCGTTATGGTGGTTTACGCGGCCTCTACCGATGTTTCGGTCGGCCGTATGTTCCTCGCCGGTGTCATTCCCGGGCTGCTTGCCGGGACAATGCTTATGGTAACCATTTATATAGTCGCTAAGGTAAAAAACCTGCCGGCTGAAGAATGGAAAGGATTTGGTGCTGTTTTCGACGGTGCCAAGGAGGCCAGTTGGGGGTTGTTTCTTATTATCATCATCATGGGTGGTATTTATGGCGGCGTCTTTACACCAACTGAGGCTGCCGTTGTTGCCGCTGTGTACTCTATTCTTGTCGCCCTCTTTATTTATCGTGATATGGGGCCGCTGCAGAAGACGCCATGGCTGTACGAAGAAGACTCTCTCGAGGCGAAGATCGGTTTTCGCGGCACGGCGTACGGCATATCCTTTCTTCTCTTCTGGATGGTGCTTGCTTTTTTCGCCACTGCCAATTCCGATGAAATCAGCTCCCGTATTCCAAATCTCGCCGGGCTATTGATCGCCATTATCTTCTCGTCAGCGTACCTTGTAACTCAGTCACGAAAGGAAAAAGCCGGCCTTGGCAGCTGTTTGCAGGAAGGTATGCAGGTCTGGGGGAGAAATATGCTGCTGCTCATAAAAATGTTTTTTCCCGCCCTTTTCGGATCAGATGCCAGACGGGTCATGCTCGAAGGCACCAAAACCACCATCATGCTGATGTTTATCATCGCCAATGCTCTGTTGTTTGCTCATACTCTCTCGGCGGAGAGAATACCGCAGGAAGTTACCGAGTGGATGCTCAGTGTAGGTTTTAACTGGTTCACCTTTTTGATTGCGGTGAATATCCTCCTGCTCATCGGAGGGCAGTTCATGGAACCGTCCGGCTTACTCGTTATCGTGGCACCCGTTGTTTTTCCTATTGCCATGGAACTTGGTGTTGATCCCATTCATCTTGGCATCATCATGGTCGTCAACATGGAAATCGGCATGATCACACCCCCTATCGGCTTGAATCTTTTCGTCACATCCGGTATTACTGGAATGAGTCTCGCAAGGGTTGTGAGAGCCGCATTGCCGTTCGTTATGGTACTGATGCTTTTCCTGATAATCGTCACCTACATACCCTGGTTTTCGACATTTCTGCCCTATATGATGATGGGACCGGAAATAATCACCAAATAGGCTGACGCTTCAGTTCCCTGCTGCGCACCGATTGCTCGCTTTCGGTGCGTGCAGGTTGTTTTTGTCCCCTCCTTCTCCATGATTCTTCTCTTTACCTGATTTATTCAGAACTTTTGCCACCTGATCTCTTCCACAGCAAAGGAAACTCTCTGGAGGCCTGTTCGGCCCCATATCTTTACTGAGGAACAAACACCATTATTGCGGTATAGCCTATCGCAAGTCTCCTTGTCTAGCAAGCCATCTCAAGGTATGAAATATCTGGGTTAACATCATCAGGGAAAAGTACAACTAAATTTGCCGGTGTATAATTCATTGTGCGGGGCGCGAAGAAATGGTATATCCTGTTAACCAAGTGATATTGACAATATGACAACATCATTCTTATCGTAGTTGACGGCTGGTTCGTTTATATTCTTCTATAGTGATGTTGATTTCAAAAAACATATTTTAAGAAATAGTCTTTATATCATATAAATACGTGCACGATCCAGTGTATTTGGCTTTCGCTGCAGTAAATAGACGCAGCTGCCTGAGAAAAATACAGTGAGGTTGAGATGAGTGTCGCAGGATATGTCTTTTTGCCAGAAGTTGACACAGAACAAGCTGAAATCGATAGACAGATTACCCTGCTTGGACAATATGCGGCAACGCAGGGAATGCATCTGGACCAGATTTATATCGAAACAGGGAGCTCTGTAAAACATCCTTTTGCAGAAAGAAAGGAGGGAAGAGAAATATTGCGCCGCTGTAAATTCGGAGATACGCTAATAGCAGAACATACAACGAGTGTCTTCGCTTCTGCCCGGGAAGGATTACGCCTTATTTCAACACTGCGGAGTAAAGGGGTCTCTCTGTATTGTGTTGATCTCGATGAAAACATATCTTTGCCTGAAAAGAGAAAACTTGTCGTTTCGGAAGGGGGGGCCGAACTTGTCGAGAAAGTGCTGAAAGTCCTGGCGGAATGCGAAATTTCTCAGCATGGTGAATCTATAAAAGCTGCCAAAAAAAAGATGAAAAAAGAGGGCAGGTACCTAGGAGGACCCGTTCCATTTGGGTGGAAAGTGAAAGATGGGGCTCTGGTTCGAGACAAGGAACAGCAGAGAATCCTTCGTGAGATAATAAAAATGCGGGCAGACAGGTGGTCGTATCGTGATATAGCTGTCCGTCTCAAAGAGCGTTTCGGCCTCGCGTTCTCTCACGAAGGAATTCGTAAAATAGTTTTAAAAAATCAATAGCTGCTGATGTTCCCTTCCAGTTTTTTCTGATCCAGAGCGTCTATTAAACAGATTACTGACTGAGAGTGCGGTGGGTGAATATTTCTGCCTGCTCTCTTCTGTTGGCAAGCCATCCCGAGAGAACCTGCTGTTGCTTCAGTTGCAGTATGGCATTGCTGTATCGGGATTTTTCCTCATCGCTTAAAGGCCCGCTGGGGATTTTCATGTCAGCAAACTCAAGAACATAGAAGGTTGAATTGTTCTGCAGGGGCGCTTCAGGGTATGGTTCTTTTGCAGACAGTTGAAAGGCCTCTTCAACAATTTCGGCGGGCAGCGCTTGACTGCCGGAACTGCTTCTGCTGAGATAGTCAGACTCTTCCACTGAAATACCGGAATTCTCGGCAGCTTTTTGCAGTCCTTCTCCTGCTTGAGCCTGATCCAGGAGCGTTTCGGCAGCCTCTTTTGCGGATGTAAGCGACTCGGCCTGTTTGAAATCTGCGGCAATTTTTTCTCTGACTGCGCTGAGCTCGGGAACAACAGGTTGCTTTTCTGCTTCAACAAAGAGGATAGCGTATCCTTGCGAGGTTTCAATCAACGAACTGAGTTCCTGCTCTTTAAGGGAGAAAGCCGCATTGAGAAATTTTGGGTCATTGCCGATGGATTCGGGAGGATTTCTTCTGTCGAAAAATTCTGTTTCCTGGAGTCTTGCCTGTTGGTTAGCCTGCAGGTAAGCTTCGAGACTTCCAGCGCTGATAATGCCTTCATATGCTTCATTTGCCGCTTGAAAAGCGAGAGGTCTGGCCTGGTCTGCCTGTAATTTGGCGCGAATAGTCTCCTGAACTTCCTCCATCGGTCTGGTGACAGCTGGGGTGATTTCTTCGATTTTGATGATGTGATACCCGAAGGATGTTTGAACGATGTCGCTTATGCCGCCTTTTTCAAGTGAAAATGCTGCATCGGCAAAAGGAGTTACCATTTGGTCTTGCGAGAAGAAGCCCAGGTCGCCCCCTTGATCTTTGGATGGTCCCTCGGAATATTTCCGGGCGAGTTCGGCAAAGTTTGCACCATCTCTTGCTAATTCGAGAATTTCTTCAGCCTTTTTCTTCTGGTTGTTGTGCACCTCTGCGGTACTGTTTTCATCTGCTGGGAAAAGTATATGTCTGGCACGTCGCTGTTCTGCTTCCATGAATTCTGTAACGTTTTCGCGATAATACTGTTCGATTGTTTCCTGATCTACAGAGACCATTTGTCCAACCGTGTCGTAACTGAAATCGAGAAATTTGAGTTTGATTTCTCGCTCCGTTTTATAGTTGTCCTGAACAGTTGTATACCATTCTTCCAGCAGTTTTTCATCGATGACTGCCTCGTCGACATAGTCGGCTGCGGATACTTCAGCATATTTGACAGCGACACTTGATTTTTCCAGGCGGTACAGATCAAGAATTTCAAAGTCGGTGACTGTTGTGGCAAATCCGCCTATGGTCATCTGCGCTTTCTGCGAAAGGATGTCGTGTCGCATCGATTCTTCAAAAGAAACCGGGGTAAAGCCGTTGGCGTTGAGCAGTGTAGTATATCTCTCCAGGTTAAAAGTGCCGTTTTCCTGGAACTGAGGCATGTTTTTAATGGTTTCCTGTACTTCGCTACTGCTCACATGAATCCCCATCTCGGCAGCACCCTGGCGGAGTAAGGCTTCCTGGATGAGTTGGTTTATGACCTGATTTTTAATGCCGAAGCTTTCCAGCAGCTCCTGGGGGATTGAAGCCCCAAACTGATTCTGGAGAGAATTATACATGCGATCATACGCCATCTGGTAGTCTTGGAAGGAAATTTCTTCGTCGTTCACAACGATGGCAGCTTCGCGATTATTCATCAGGTTAGTGCCGACGCCCCAGAATATAAAGACCAGTGCGATGATGACAACAATAATCTGGATGATGATGGACTGAGCTTTGTTTCGAAGAATCTGCAGCATAAATTACTCTGGGTGAAATTTTGAGGTTGCAAAGCACTGGTAAAGATGTCATATGTGCATATGCAAGAATTAGCAGTACAATCTGATTCTCTTGTAGCAAAGAGTCGATTTACCCTTTCTTATTATTGAGTGCAAGGGAAAATCGTAGAAAAGTGGAGGAGAATAGGTTTACCAGGCAAAGTATAGTTGTTTTTGGTTCTTGTAGCATGTATTTTGTTAGTGCACTTTTTTGGGGGAATCAGAGGGAGGTCTGTTTGCGGCGAGAAATAGAGAATTTTTTTAAGGGGGATTGCTGTGGTGCGTATTCCTCGAATTTTTCTCGCCAAGAAGAGTTTCTTTGTGCAGAAAAACATGGTTACTTGAGAGAAAAAGTAGAGGTGCTCTTCGAATCATTGTTGTCAGAGATGGCCATCTGGTAAATGTAACATATAGAAAACACTATGTTTGTTCTTTTTCCTGCAGGGGCAGTTTTTTTAGAAAACCAAGTAAGTCATAAGCACAAAATGATTCCTCATTCACTTGACAAACGATTCGCCCTATAGTAATAAGCCTAGTTAGTTTTTATTAAGTTTGATTTTAAAACAGGTGAAAGCCATATAGAATAAATTTAAAGGAGGTTGTAAAATGCCAACATTAGAACACAAAGGATCAACGTTCACGGTAGATGAAGATGGTTTCCTGCTCAAGGGCATGGATGAGTTCAACGAAGACTGGGTTGACTACGTAAAAGGCGTAGAAGGTATCTCTGAACTGACCGAAGAACATCAGAAAGTAATTGATGCTCTGCAGGAATATTATAAAAAGAACGGTATTGCTCCTATGGTTCGTATTCTTTCTAAAACCACTGGTTTTCCGCTGAAAAGAATCTACGAGTTGTTTCCATCCGGACCTGGAAAGGGAGCCTGTAAAATGGCTGGTCTTCCAAAACCTACCGGCTGTGTATAAGCTGTATTTGTCATACAGATCAAAAAAAGGATCTACCTATGCAGGTAGATCCTTTTTTTGTTTTCAGTTATATGGACATTTCCGGCATGAAGCGCTTTCGTGCTTCACTGCAAAATGCTTCACAGTTGTCTGAGCAGATTTTCCTCTATGTCTTTGATGCGGGATTTGTATTCCGTAGTCGATATTTTTGCGCCACGGATTCCCCCGCGAAGATTTATCTCCGCAAGAAAGAGCGTTTCATTTTCGCTTAGCATAAGATCCAGGTGGGCATAGGGAAATCGTGCCCGCTCCATTACTTCCCGGCAGAGATTCTGCATTTCAGTCGTCAAGGCATAAGGCTGAGCGACGCCGCCGCAATGCAGGTTATTGCGAAAGCTGTCAGGGTTTTCCCGGCTGTATGCTTCCTGGTATTTATCTAAAATAATAACGCGGATATCCCTGCTGTTTGGCAGAAAAGGCTGGATGACAAAGGGGTACCGCATAGAAGTGCATCCTGATTGATTGTAAACATCCTCTATGTTGTTGTAGAGAAATATTCCAATGCCACCATTTTTCCTGTCGTGCTTGACTATGACGCGCTCTATTGCATTGCGGTGAAAAAGAGTGGTTGCTTCAAGCAGTTGGTGTCTGTTGTAGATGACGGTGGTTTCCTGCAGCATCCATGGTTTGAGAATTCTGGCCTGGAAGGTTTTTGATCTGGATGCCAGCTGGGAGGTTGCGGACGGAATGACGGTGATATCCCGCTCAATCAGATCGAGGAGGATGTGTTCTTCTCCCTCTCGCAGAGGTATGATGCCGGTAATGACATCTCCTTTTCGAAGAGTCGGCAGGATGGTGGAGAGATCCTTTTTGCTGGATATTATACGGCGTTCACTGTCTCTCAAAATATCATTTCGCGAAATCGCTGGTGGTAGAGATCGAGGTTTTCACCGCAGTTGCCGCAATACAGCCTGACATTGCCGAGTATTTCTGAATTCTGGTCGTTGGCGGTGAAGCTTCCATCTTTGTTTTGGCAATAGTATGTGGTTATGATGGCATCTTCGGCAACTTCAAAAAAATCACTGTCGTTGTCGCAGAACGGGCAGGTAAGCCGGTTGATGATCTTTGTCTTCTGTGATGCCATAAAAAAAGATAGGGGAGTTGAAAGCACTCTGCTTACAGTTTTTTGGTGGTGCCTTCTGGAAGAGAATTGGGTGGTAAACTTTTTGTGGTACTGCCTGATTTCAGGGAACTGTCGGTGTCCTTAGTGGCCGCTTTTATTTCCCCATCAAGTCGAGCACCGGGTTCAACCGTTAAACTGCCGGCGACAATCTTTCCCTGAATGGAGCTTCCTTTTCTGGCCGTGAGGATTTTGGCCTCGATATTGCCGGTGAAGTTCCCCTGGCAGATAAACGAAGAAACTATGACGTCACCATTGATTTTTCCGTCTTTGCTGAGGATTAAATGCTCTCCCTTTATGTTGCCGTTTATCTGACCATCTATTCGTGTTTTCCCCTTGAATGACATTTCGCCGGTGAGAGTCATGCTTGCATCAATAATGGATGAGATGGCCTCGCTTTCGACCTTCTCAATTTCTTTTTCTATATCTTCTTTTTTGCCGAACATATTCACTTCTCCGGAGGCGCAGTCAAATTGCAAGTCAAGTCTGCAACCTTCATAAACTTTGCGGGATTAACCGGTTTTCCCTTGTGGTTGATTTCGTAGTGCAGGTGGGAGCCGGTGGTCCGTCCACTGTTGCCGATCAGGCCGATGGTCTGGCCGCGGTTGATCACGTCTCCTTTCTTGACATGATAATTGTGAAGATGAGCATAGACGGAGACATAGCCATTACCGTGATCGATTTTGACCATCTTGCCAAAGCCGCCATTTTTTCCGGCAAAAATAACCTTGCCATCGCCGGTGGCAATGACATTGTCTCCAATGTTGCCGCGAAAGTCAACACCGCTGTGAAATGCGTTTTTTCCGTTAATGGGGTCTTTTCTTTTGCCATACCAGGATGACACTGAACCATTGGCAGGTTTGCCCAGCGGCAGTGTCTGAATGGTTTTCAGGTACTGGTCGGCACGGAATATAAGGTCGTCATATACCCCGTTTTCCGCGGCGATAAAGGGACCGCCACTATTTTTAGGGGACTCGGCCGTCTTTGTTTTTACCTCTATACCTATGGTGCTGATTATGTTTTCGATGAACTCACTGCGCTGGCTCAATTCACTCACTGCAGTGGTGAGAAGAAGAGCACGCTCTTCCTTGAAAGACATTTCCTGCTCGAGATTTTTCTTCTCCAGCGCGGCTATTTTCATGCTGCTTTCAAGTTCTATTCGGGAGACAATCAGGCTGTGTTTCGTCTGAAGAGCTTCGATTTCCTCTTTATTCTGAGCGATTATCCGATCGAGTTTTTCCTGGAGATCGTTGTTGGCGTTTTGCGTGGAGGTGATGTCGTTCTTTATTGAGGCCATCCTTTTTACCAAAATTTTATTATAGGCATAAAAACCTGTGGTAAAAAAGGCGGTGGATAGAAGAGCACAGATGGAAATGCAGAAGAGTGTGGCTGTGATAAGTATATTCTTCCTGGAAAATTTATAGGAACGGGGACTGTGCTGATCGCCGGCAATAATTATGTGGTATTCTTCGCTCATTGCAGTTTGCCTGAATAGATTGTATAAAAAGCGTTGAGATCGTCTTGTTTTAACACCAGCCGGGACTACGGAACCCTCTCGGGATCGTTTATAATTACTCCGTTTTTAATCGTATGAAGTGAAAAAATCAACTTCAAAAATGCTTTTCAGGCGTGACTTCTGCTTCAAGCTTCCGTAAAGCCCGGATCACCCGACCGAATATGATGGAAAATACTCTTTATTTTTCTAGAAAGCAGTACACACTGTAAAAGCTGTAACATCTGGTAAATATTTTGAATCTACTCACCTGTCATTCCCTTGCGAAATCCTTCGGGGCACAAACACTGTTTACCGGCATCGATCTTGTAATCAACAGCGGCGACAGGATTGGTCTGATCGGCCCTAATGGCTCGGGAAAATCAACTCTGCTTAAAATTCTCTGCGAGATCGAAGATGCTGATCAGGGTACTATCCAAAAAAACAAACACCTCCGCCTCGGATATCTCTCTCAGACCGACATATTTGATGAGGAACTGAGTGTTTTTGAAAATTTAACGAG
>JAZBNU010000466.1:0-8311 GCA_036350815.1 Desulfopila sp. | reverse complement strand
TATTTTCACCAGGATATTGGTTGACCAGAGACATAAAGAAGTCCCTACAATATTGGCAATAACCAGAGCCCAGATCATTGTATAGGTCAAGTCAAGGTTGGTTGTCAGCATATTGGGGCCGGGAGCTATGCCATGGATTATAAAACCTCCCAGGAGTATCGCGGCAGAGGGGCTGCCGGGAATTCCAAAAGCCAGAGTAGGCAGGAGTGAACCACCCTCTTTGGCGTTGTTGGATGATTCAGGAGCAATTACTCCCCTGACATCACCCTTGCCGAAGGTATCTCTGGCTCCTTTTTCAGTCTGCAGTGCATGACCATAGGCCAGCCAGTTGATCAAAGAAACGCCAATCCCAGGCAATGCCCCCAAAAACGCCCCTAGAAGGCCGCAGCGAAGCATCAGAAACCAGTTCCTGAATACATCTACGACCCCCTGCAGAACACCGCCTCTGGCTCCCTTGGTGTCTGAGTCAGCAATGCTTTTCCCCTTTATTATCATATCGATAATTTCGGGGATGGCAAAAAGGCCAAGACCCACCACCACCACGCTGATCCCGTCCCAGAGATACAACTCCCCGAAGGTCCAGCGCGGGATGCCATTGAACCGTTCCATGCCAACCAACCCCATAGTCAACCCCAGAGCGGCTGCCAGCAACCCTTTCAGCGGCTCGTCTCCTGTTAATGAACCGACAACCACAAGTCCTAGCACGGCCAGCATCAGGAATTCCGGAGCAGCGAAGAGCATCAATATCGGACGAAGAAGCGGTACAGCCAGAAAGAGCATCAAGGCTCCAATCAGCCCACCAAGCAGAGAAGCCATATAGGCCGCCCCCAGGGCCCGGCCAGCCTCACCCTTTTTTGCCATCGGATGCCCATCCAGTATAGTGGCGGATGACCCGACGCTACCGGGAACAGCAAAAAAAACTGACGTGATGGTGTCAGATGTCGTTGTGACAGAAGTCATCGCAACCATCAAGGCAAAAGCCATGTAGGGATCCATGTTGAACGTAAATGGCAGCAGGAGAGCAAGCCCGACGACACCGCCAAGACCCGGCAGAACCCCAAGAACAAGCCCAATAATGGTCCCAAGAATCAGATACAAAAATCGCAGAGGAAGGACCCCACCAAGAGCGGGACCAGCAAAGAGATTTAGAAAACTGTCAAAAAATATTTCCATAAGATCCTGTTGCCGAGCAGAGAAAATTCACACTCTGATTGCTCGCCGCTCCCCCACCACCTTCAATTCCAGTAATTTAGCAATTTCACCATCAAATCAAACAGCAATTACGCGCGGAATAACAAGGAAATATCTCTAATAGTCCAAAACGGCTTTGAAGTTCTTCACAACTTCTTCAGGCTGATCAAGCATCTTCATCATCTTTTTGTGTGAATCGGCTCCACCCAGATTGTCTGTCGGCTTTTTCGCTCTTTGTGCCTGTGACAGAAACTCCTCATCCTGCATGACTTTATCAAAAGCGTCTCTCAGAATAGTTACAGCCTCTTCCGGCACTCCTGGAGGCAACACAAAAACTCGTCGCACCTCCAGTACACCATTTAAAACTTCCATGGTTTCCTTGCCGCGCTCAGTGGGTGTCACATCCTGCGCAAAAGGAACTCCTTTCAATTCTTCCTTATCGGCACCTGACTTCACAATCACTTTCAAAACACCTCGCTCAACATGAGGCTGAGCCGTACTCCAGGCCAGGGCGGTGGCATCCATCTCGCCTCTCTCGATAGCCGGAACAACTTCTGAGGCTCCGCCATATCCTCCAATAAGTTTGGCATTAGACCCCATCGCGGTCATCAGAATACTCATATACGTCGTATGAAAAGAGCCTCCGCCAAAATGCCCGAATCTGAGTGGAGGTTCCGCATTGAATGCTTTTTCCACATCATCAAAATCAAACCTGGTGCTGATTACCGCGACTTCACTGTCACTGAAACAACCGATATACTCGAATTTACCCAAATCATACTGCACTCCGGGAGCACCAACAAGCTGAGGTATAGCGTTGCCGCCATCAATAAAGCCAACCCAGGTTCCGTCAGGGGCACTGGAGTTATAAACATAATTTGCAGCTATCAAAGATCCTGCGCCAGGCATATTCTGAATAATAATAGTTGGTTTTCCTTCAATATACTTTTCCATATGCCTTCCTACCAGCCGCGCATAGAAGTCATATCCCCCCCCTGCTGAAAAACCCACCACAATTCTTATGGTCTTATTTTTATAAAATGGTTCAGCAGTAGCATAACCAGCCATTCCTGCAAACAGCATCGAAGCACAACAGAGCGACATCAAAAGTTTACTCTTGCATTTTTTCATCGATTTTCTCCCTTTTTTGTTTTCTCCTGAAACCATCCGGCAATCAATCCACTTATTCTCTCTGGTAGAAAAGCAGTTTCACTCTCTGCCATAGGAGAGTGCAAAACCCTGACCCTATTTTCAGTCATAATATGAACCGGCCTACTCTTCTTTTTTCATCATCTGTAAAAATTTTTCTTCCTCTCCTGCGATCATTGCATAACAGTATCGTTGGTCATCGGGAAAGGCGATTTGCCTGACATCATCACAATACTCCCGCATGGCCTGAGTAATCGTCTCGGCAACGTTACAGTACTGCTTTACAAATTTTGGCGTAAAAGCCTGAAACTGTCCTATCAGATCACTGACAATGAGCAGCTGTCCATCACAATACGGTCCGGCTCCGATCGAATAGACAGGGATGTCCAGACTGGAAGCAATATATCGTGTCACTTCAGGAGGTACTGCCTCCACCAGCAACAGCGAAGCTCCGGCATCCCGCACAGCCTTGGCGTCCTCGACCACTTCTCTGGCCGCTTCAGCAGTTCGCCCCTGGGCCTTATGTCCACCAAGCTGGCCCGAACTCTGAGGAGTAAGGCCTATATGCCCGCATACTACAATCCCCGCATCAACTATGGCCCTGATACGGGAGACAACACGCCGTCCTCCCTCGAGCTTTATGGCATCCATATCCGCTTTCTTTAAAAAGACAGATGCATTCTCCACAGCAAGTTCATCAGAGATCTGATAACTGCCGAAAGGCATATCACCAATCACAAAAGTATGAGGTGCTCCGCGCCTCACCGCCTCACAGTGACAAATACATTGATCCATTGTCACCGGCACTGTCCCGTTATAGCCATACACACACATGCCAAGAGAATCACCGACCAGAAGCATATCCAAACCTGCTTTCTCTGCAAACTGTGCTGTGGGAAAATCATACGCGGTCAGCCAGGCAACCTTTTCTCCATTTTTCTTTTTTGCATACAGATCATTAACACTCAGTTTTTTTTTCATCGTAAGACTCCAGTATTAGCTATGGATAAAACGCCACAATCACCTCTGTGCGAGGAAGACCTGAAAATCAACCAAAGGCTACCAGGAGTTCTTTTTTGGCATTCAATATATGCCTCTTCACCTCCTTTTCTGACCTGTCACCATCCCTGCTGCGTAATGCCTCAAATATCCCGGCATGCTCTTTATAGGCCTTTGCTATCCTGTCATCTAAATAAACTGTTCGCACTTTGATGAGCTTGATAACTGAAAAAAGATTGCTGAGTTGGTTATTCAATAATTCCAGAGCAGCCAATTGTAGAATTATTTCATGAAAGTTTTCATCAAGCCGCAAAAATTCTTCACTATCCTTTGCAGCTACCGCCTTTTGCATTTGCTCCAGCAGTTTCTCAAGCAGAGCGATTTCTTTCCCGGTTATTTTTTTCGCTGCCTGGCTGCAGGCCAACCCTTCCAGCGCACTTCTCACTAGATATATCTCAGCGATATCTTCTTTTGTCAGCTCTCTCACATATGCGCCTCTTCGAGGAATACTTACAACCAGCCCTTCCTGCTCCAGCTTGGCCAAAGCTAATTTTATCGGGGTCTTGCTCGTTCCCACAAGGGCAACAAGCAACTCCTCCTGCAACTTACATTTAGGAGGAAGTTCGCCGTTCAGAATCATAAGCTTTATTCGCTCATAGACCGCTACCTGTAAGCTTCTATACTCCAGTGGGTTGTGCTCGAGTTCGTTGCCGCCAATTATTTCAATAGTTTTATTTAGTTCCATAACAATAAAAAGATCAGTTATACCAACCCAAAAGTATTTCTTTTAGGTATTTGCAGTTAACAAGAATTCACCCTCTATCAAATACACTATCAATACGAAGGACATCCTCACATAATCGAAAAATCTACCTCATACTTTTTAGCAACATCCCTCAGTTCATCATACGTTTTGAAATCCATCGAAATCCCTGATAGTTTCCTTTTTTCAGCCGTTCTGAACTGGATTTCTCCGGGCATAAATACATCATCGCAGCCATCGGCCTTCTGCAGCGATTTAAAATAGTCAATCATCCTGTCACAGCTTCTGGCAAACTCGTCTGGTGAAATGAAATTCTCGATATTTACAGCACAGAAGATGTTGTTAAAACCCAATGGCATATTTCTGTCTTCCTGTGGAGCTAATCCGCCACATTGATGACTCAGTTTTCCGCCAAGCAGAACAGCGCATAATATCTCGATCATAATGGCGATGCCGCTCCCTTTATAACCGGCCACCGGGAGAACTGAGCCTTTCAGAGCCTCATGCGGATCAGTGGTCGGCCTGCCATTTTTATCCAGGGCCCAACCGGTCGGGATTGTCTCACCACGCTTGGCTGCCAGCATAATTCTTCCCCGGGACGTAACACTCATTGCCATATCAAGCACAACGGGAAACTTCTTATACGCTGGAGCCGAAATTGCCATAGGCATATTGCCGAGGGCCCGCCCCATGGCACCCCAGGGCGGCATGATCGCGGTACCATTGCTTAGACAGATGCCAATCATATTCTCTTGCAAAGCCATGTTGGACCAATATGCCAAAGCCCCGATATGACCTCCATTGATGACACCACATAAAGAAACACCAAATAGCCGGGCACGCTCGATGGCGAGCTGCATGGCGTATGCTCCCGCTACCTGGCCAGGCCCATTGTCTGCATCAATAACAGCAGTACCCATAAAACTTTTGGTCTGCTTCAAATCCGGACGAATATTGATCGCCCCGGATTCAATCCTGTCAACATAGGACTTGACCCTCGCCACACCATGGGTTGAAACATCACGTAAATCCGCAAAAACCAATGATTCTGCCATCACCTCCGCATGAGCGGCAGACAAACCACATTTTGTGAAAAGAGCTTTCACAAACGAAGTCAACCGATCATATTGTACAACTCTGCATTTATCATTATCTTCCATTAAAGATGGTTCCCCTTCAGAAAAGAGCTCAGATCGATACAACCCCTTGCAATCTATGATTGATTATTCTTTTTTACAGAGCCCCTGACGCTTTCAATATTATGAACATGAACATGCTCCCCTCGTGCGATATCACAAAGAGCCACTCCAATAACTTCTCCATACTTTCTCGTTACACTGCTTTTGGGAAGATCTGAGATTGCTATTTTGTGAAATCTCGGCACACGGGCCAGGGATACCACCTTATCTATTTGTTTTTCTTCGAAATAAACCTCAACAGTATCGCCAGCCTTCACGTCACCCAACACTACTGCAACAGTATCTTCTTCATGTAACTTCAATACTTTCATTGCTCTCTCCACAGGTACTCCCAACTCTTCAAAAACCTCTTTACGGTACTGTTTCAAACAGTCATCGCGTAACGGCTTATCGCTATTTCTCCCTGCCCCAGCACTTCAGCACACGTCAGCTTTCCTTCCAGGACGGATATCATCAAACGGATCAACTCTTCGGAAGCAGATTTGAGGTCAAGTTCCCCAGACATAACCCGCGATAAATCCATATCAATATTTTCTCGCATTATTTTGAGTGTTTCTGGATTTCCGCAACACTTTATTACAGGAACAAGTGGATTTCCCGAATGGTTCCCTTTCCCTGTATAAAAGACAATGGCCTGTACTCCGGCAGCGGCCAGACCGGTCATGTTTTCGATAGCAGGAGCGGGACCATCCATAAAAACGAAGCCTTTCCGGGATGGTTTTTCACCGTACTCCACAACTTCTTGCAAAACAGAAGAACCCGCTTTTTTCACCGCACCAAGAGACTTCTCCTCAATAGTTGAGATTCCCCCCTCAATATTGTCAGGCACCGGATTGCTTCCGATCAAATCACATCCTAAAGACAGCGCGTATTCCGCGCACCAGTTGACTTTGGCTACGAGCTCTTCAGCCACTTTTTCGTTCACAGCCCTTTTTTTGAGAATATGCTCCGCACCTAGCAGCTCAACCGTCTCTGAGAGAACAGTTGTCCCACCGGACGCTACGACATAATCAGACACAAGGCCTGTAACAGGATTACCCGCAATGCCGGAGGTACCATCGGAGCCACCACATTCCAAGCCGAGAACCAGCTCATTTAGGCTGCAGGCAGTTCTACTCTCTGAACTGGCTTCCAAACAGAAGCTGGAAACTATCTTTTTACCTCGGGCAGTGGCCCCAAGAGTCCCGCCATCCCTTTGAATGACGCACGTCTCAACTTCTCTTCCGGATCTGGCAATCGTTTCGGCAATATCATCAACTGAAGTGGACTCAATCCCACAGACAAGCACTGAATGAACATTTGGGTTCGTTCCCAATCCAGTTAAAATTCTTTTATGAACAATTACATCATCGCCCATAGAGCCCCTGCCGAAAGTTGCACAGACGGGAACCAGCATGCTGTTGTCGTAACAAATTTGACGAACCATGGGGTTGGTGTTATCCATAACGGAAATAACCGCTACATGATTTCGGATGCCGACACCGCCATCCTTTCTCTGAAATCCTGAAAATGTCATAACTTCTTACTCCTCTATAACTTCCTGGTAGACGAGGCAATTAACTCCGACTCTTCTTAAAAAAGCAGTGTGCTTGCGCGAAACAGGGTAACCCTGCCACAGGAAGAGATCAGCTTTCCTGATGCATCAGCAGCTTAATGTGTCCACCCCTGACTGTCTGGGTTGAATTCTTCAGTTCTTCCTGAAAACTCTTGCTGGAGACGCTCAATAATATCGGGATCCAATGGTGGCAATAACAGCGTTTTCAGATTTCTCTGCAGCTGTTCCGTAGTACGGGCCCCAACCAAAAGGCTCGAGACCTCTTCTGGAGCTAGAGAGAAACGAATCGCCACCTCAGCAAGACTCTGGTAAGGGGGACGAATAACCCATTTTGACAACTCATCAGCCAAAGAGAAGATTTTCGCCAATGTTTCTTTCGACCATCTCATGCGATGATCGCTTGGGAAAACATGACCAGGGCGGTATTTTCCGCTTAAAAAACCACTTTCTATTGATGTTCTGGTTACAACACCCACAGAATTTTCTTTTGCTTTTTCAAATATTTCAGCATTAGCCTGGCGCAGAATACTGTAAGCAACCTGTAGAACATCAAGCCTGCCGGTATCAATATATGTGTGGCATAGTCCTACTGTATTCGCGGTAACGGCAGCAGCCTTGATAGAAGCACCTATCGCTCTGATTTTCCCCTCTTCTTTCAGTTTCTCAAACTCATCAAGAGCGCGTGATATTGTATCAATATCTTCAGGCGGGGTATGCAGATAATAAATATCAATATAGTCTGTTTTCAAAAGACTCAGCGACTCCTCACAGGCACCTCTGATTTTAGATACTGTCTCGGCACAATCACCCATTTTGGTTTTTGTCCCGATAAAAACTTTTTCCCGCAATGCACCATTACCAATAACATCACCAATAAGAGCTTCGCTGCCGCCATATACCGGGGCGGTGTCTATATGGTTTCCACCTGCCTCCATGTACATCTCAATAGTTTCGACACCCTGTTTTTTCTCTACCGGGCCGTATCCCTTACTGCCAACAGCCCAAGCCCCCAGCCCCATCTCTGAAACGCTGAAACCGGTCCGCCCCAGGATATTTTTTTTAATTGTATCCAATTTCTTATCTCCATATCTCTTCGTTTGAATCCTGAACAATTATTGTTTGCAATAAAACTCTATGTACCGTTCAACAAATCTTAGATCTAAGATCCTATATCGTACGAGAATTGAATTGTCAAGTTTTAAACAGGATCCTTTTTACGAAAATTTACAAACAAATGAAGTTCAAAAGGGAGTAATCGGGATTAAAACCTCTACTAAGAAAAGTAGTGTTCAAAGAATCACGTTGAGCAGACGTCAGATCAGTTTATAAAAAGTTACAAGAGAGCAGAGTAAGTTGTAGAATAGTCCAGCTGTAAAGACTGAATTTCCATTTTCTGCTTCCCCTGAAACTCAGCATCGCAACTTTCAGGGGGCAGGATGCTCTTTTCCCAGGCTT
>JAZBNU010000465.1:0-2820 GCA_036350815.1 Desulfopila sp. | reverse complement strand
GCTTCCGTCCCTCCTGTTGAGGCGCCCACTGCAATTATTGTTTCCGTGGTCTGGATCATAGCCCTGCTGCCGGCCTTCGAAAGAATCACATCAGCGTCCAGTTTTTTTTCTTTGCTGATAGTTGACGCTTTGCTTTGCCTTTGTACCCTGGCTTTTGCCGCAGCTTTAACAGCATCACAGATAACTACCCGTGATTCATCAAGGAATCGCTTGGTATCCATCCTCGGCTTCTGAATTATGTCAACAGCTCCATATTCCATGGCCCGCAGGGCGGTCTCGGAGTTTGTTTCGGTCAGACTGGAGCACATGACGACAGGAATGGGATGCTGCGACATGAGTTTCTGCAAAAAGCTCAATCCATCCATTCGCGGCATTTCCACATCGAGAGTTATCACATCCGGAACAAATTGCCTCAATCTGGAAGCAGCCACATACGGGTCCTGTGCAGTCACCACCTCGTCAATGCCCTTATCGGCCAATAATATTTCAGACAGAGTCTGCCGCACAACGGCCGAATCATCGACAACCAGCACCTTAAGCCCCATAATTCCTCCTTGGCCGAACGCCGGCACAACACACATGTGTCTTGAAAAAGCGCAGCATTGAAGCGTTTTTCATCTCTATTCCCTTAATCATATACAAGTAGTCTATCCTATATAAGTGCACAGCAGGAAACCTTTTCATATACTTTCAATGATCATCAATATGTTACTTTCGAGAATAACAAGAGTAATATTTCAGATAACGACCAGGTTGCAGGCGAACATTCATGGGATCCTCTCATGGTTATGCAGCCTTTTCAAATATACCGCACCCGTGTCTGTTGTGAAAACCAGCTTACGGCCTCGCTGTCCTCCGGTATCCTGATTTTTCAAAATCAAACCGCTGTTCTGCAGACAATGGCATGCCATGGAGATGTTCTGCCAGCCGACACTCAGATCACGAGTCTTCGGCTGAACACTTCTGAACATCTCAGCACCGCCAAAAAGCTTTGTTTCAATTTCTTTTCTGGATACTTTATTTTTATCAAAAAAATTAATCATATAACGAACAGCTGTATCGACGAACCTGAAACTTTTGCTGCCATGACCACTGGGCTGCATGGCGTGACAGATTGCAGCCAGTCCTGTTGGCTTATGAAACATTGTGACAGCGACGCACGAGCCTAGCACTGTTGTCACCATTGCAGGTTCTCCCATAATTATCAACTCTCCCGGTTTGAGATAGATGTTCTCGAGCAAAGAGATATCACGGTTCTTCATAAAAACCGATAAATCGTCGGTGCAACCTGAACCAGTGGTGTTTTATAGCCATGAAGAGACTCAGAGTGCCCCAGGAACAGGTACCCTCCTTTTTTCAGATACCGACAGAATTTCAGCATCAATCTCTCCTGAGTCTCTTTATCAAAATATATTATGACGTTACGACAGAAAATCACGTCGACCATCTCCGGCAGCCCGAAATCATTATCCATAAAGTTCAGGCGACCAAAACGAACTCTCTGACGAAGTTCGGGAACTATCCGTACCTGAGGGTTTTTTTTGTCTTTACCCTTCAACAGATACTTTTTTCGATACTGCGGGTTGACCGGATCTATCAGCCGCATGGGATAAACAGCTCTCTGAGCAACCTTGAGTACCTGAGTTGAAATGTCAGTTGCAAGAATATCATAGCGAAAATCTTTCTGGAGAGCCTGAACTTCCGCCAGTACCATGGCTAAAGTATAAGGCTCCTCACCTGTTGAACACCCGGCGCTCCACAGCTTGAAACTGTTTCTGCCGTTAAATCTCTGGGCACTCTGCAAAGTGGGCAGTGCCTTTTCAGTCAGATAAGCGAAATGACTCGGCTCACGGAAAAAATCGGTTTTATTGGTGGTAATTACATTAATGAGATGAACAAGCTCAGACTCCTGTCCTTCGGGACTGAAGAGAAAATCACAATAGTCGCCAAAACTCGACAGACTGAGCTCTCGCAGGCGCTTGCTCAAACGACCGGTAAGCATGGTGGATTTGCTTTCCGGCATCTTGATACCCAAATTTGAATAGATAAACGAACTCAGTTGCTGAAAATCACGTTTGCTCAAATTCCCTGTCATAATGTCCATCCAGCCATGAAATGAATATGCGGTAGTTATGCCCCAAACCGCATATTCAGATAAAAGAGAGTTGTAACCATTCAATTATTCACAAAGTCAAAATGTACATCCGAAAAGCCGGGTTAGATAACCCGGCTTTTCACTAACACTCTAATTTTCCCCTAAAAGCGCTCAAATTCATCATCGAGCTTACTGCTGTCTCCCCCTAGATCAAGATCAAGACCGCTGCTGGTTGCCTTAGTTGCTTTTTTACCTTTCTGCACTTCTTTTCGTGGAGGAGGAAGGACAACCTGCTTCTTTTTGGTTTGCTGCGGCGGGGGGGTATTCTGGCGAGGTTTCGCACCACTGCCGGTGTCTACCTTGAAAAAGGAGATGGTATCCTGAAGCTGCTCTGCCTGACTGGAGAGTTCTTCCGATGTTGAAGCCATCTCTTCAGAGGCTGAAGCGTTCTGCTGGATTACCTGGTCGAGCTGCATTATGGCCTGATTAACCTGCTCTGCGCCGGTATCCTGTTCTTTACTTGCTGCAGAGATTTCCTGCACCAGTTCAGCGGTCCGTCGGATATCAGGCACCATTTTCGACAGCATCTCTCCTGCTTTTTCAGCCACCTCGACACTGCTGCCGGAAAGATCACTGATTTCTGCTGCGGCATGCTGGCTGCGCTCGGCAAGTTTGCGCACTTCAGCAGCAACCACCGCAAAACCCTTACCGTGCTCACCAGCTCG
>JAZBNU010000464.1:0-2439 GCA_036350815.1 Desulfopila sp. | reverse complement strand
AGCATCATTCTGCCTTTGACGATGAGCAGCAGACCGAGCACGAAAAGCAAGTGGTCGATACCCTGGAGGATATGGTAAAAACCCAATCCGGTGTACTCGAAAACTGCGACATGCGCTGGACGTTCTCCCCGTAATCTCACCGAGGGCAAGGTAGGGCGGACAACCTCCGTTATTGAGGTACCGTCGAGCCGGATCAGGCGGACAAAGACTGTGGTTATGGTTTTCTCAAGACCCGGGAAGCGGATAATACTCCCATCAACACCTTTTCCATCCAGAGTTACAACACGGCGGAAAACCTGCGAGTCCGGAAGTAACTTTTCTTCGGGAACAATCGTGTCCCGCCAGTGTTTCGGTAATTCGAGCCTTGCGGGATGGGGCCCGCCATAATAGATCGGCGCCCGCCATGTCAGCTCATAGCGATGGTCGGCACGTTCCCTGATTTCCAGGGTTCCGGGCTGTGACTCATGGGCAGAGACCTCCAGGCAAAGTGCACATTGCCCAAAAAGGAGTATAACAAAAAAGAGCACTCTCATGTCAATTTGGTGACTCCATCACCGCCTCTGCAGCTGTAGTGGCAACCACTTTCTGCGGCTGTTCGATAACAACTGTGTATTTTTCTCTCAGTCTGGCGTAGGCGTCATCTTTAAGCATTTGCTGGCGCACACGCATCAGGTCACGAGCAACCACTTCCCGCACTTCAGCAAGGGGGGGAAGACGGCTTTCTTTAACATCTGTGATGAATACCAGATGGAGACCATAGGCAGATGGCAGCGGCCCCTCCCATCTGCCGGACTGCACCTCCATCAGTTTGTTGCCAAAGGAGTCGCCGAATCTGCTCTTGATTTCCCAGAGAGGTGACAGATGGAAATCGTTTCCCAGCAAAAAGGGAGCACCTAAAGTGGAGGGTTCAGCACCTTCTTGCAGCAGAGAGAAAAGTCGCATGGCCTCGTTTTCAGCTTGAGGTGTCGCTCCGTCTGTACGAATGTATACATGAAGAAATGATACCTGCGGATCTATCAGGTAACGTTCAGGATTTTCCAGCATGAAGGTGCTCAGCTCTACATCGGTCGGCTCATCCTGGGAAGATATGTCTTCGAAGATGAACTCCATCTGCTGCCGCATTCTTCTCTTGATCACGGGGTCTTGACGATCCAGTCCCATTGCCCTGGCTTGACGATAATAGATTTCGTCACGGATAAATGTCTCGATCAGACCGGCTTTTTCCTTCTGCGTCGGTTCTCGCTGCCAGGTTTTACTAAAAGTCTCCACCAACTGGTCAATATCGCTTCCAGTGACGACAATCTCGGTGGAAGACTCACCTATCTGCCCGGTTGGTAATGGAGCAGGGCCGTTACCGTATCCGCTCAGGAAAAATAGCCCCGCTCCAATCAGCAAAAAGTGCAGCAGAGGTTCTTTAAGGATTTTTAACAGTGTTGTCATAATCTACAGTGTTTTACGGCGTATACCAGATCGGCGAGGTGTAGGCCCGTTCCTGCAGGGTCATGGTTGTTCCCTCCACCGGCTTTGTGCCGAATCGCTTTGCATCATAGGCGGTCCAGCGTGGTGTCGGAATTTCCAGGACGCGAACATAGTAGACGGCTCGAAGATTGGGATCGAAAGCAGGATCCTGCCATACCGCAATCAGTTCCGGGTCGCCTATGGTATTTGTCCAGGTAGCGTTCTCCAGATCCACCGTGCTGCCTACCGGAGTCATACAGCGGCCATCTTCATCGATCTCACGGCCGTCGGAAACCGCCACATCATGGACCCGCTCCTGCAGTTTGCCATCTTTGTCGACCCAGCCCTTGATAATCTGGATACGGTCGAGGTTGGCGCCGATGGGGTCTTTGAGGGCGGCGGCAATAAATGTGGGAGCTTTGCCGGAAGGTGCAGCTGTAAGATCACCACCCATGGGTACGCCCTTGGCGTAACCGATGTCGGCCGGCAACCGGTTATGGGCATCTTCTGGTTTGAAGTCCCAACCGCCGAAAAAACGCACGAGCATACGTGGACCAGTGGTGGCATAAGTTTCTTTTCGCTCCATAGCGTCAAAGAGTGCGGCGCGGGAGTTTTCCATGGCCCAGACCGCAGCATACCCGGAAGCGCCAACCTCCCAGTCCATGATAGTCACACCTGTTTGTGGATTGCTAACAAAGGCTTTTGTCATTCGTTCCGGTCCTGGCTCCTGTGGTGCGGTCTTACCAAAGAAGTTTTCCTCCTCCATGGCAGCAAGGCCGGTATGGGCGTCGCTGCTGCCTATCAGGCCGAACTTGTATGGGTTTGTGCCGAGTTTTTCTTCAAGCACGAGGCCGTTTTTCAGGGCCGAACGGGCATATTCATATTCAAGCATTTCCTTTTTTTTGGGCACGGTGCCATCGAGGTTGGCCTTGTCCCATATCTCAAAGTCAGCGAACTCGTCATTGGGTGAAAGATAGGGGT
>JAZBNU010000463.1:0-3917 GCA_036350815.1 Desulfopila sp. | reverse complement strand
TCGGCTTCGACGAGTTGAAGCCTTATCGCCTCCTGCTGGAGAAATATGAAAATCTCTGGCTTGATACTGCTATGGTTCTGACGGACTATTTTCCTTTTGAAAAGAAAATTGAGCTGAAGCATTACAGATGCGAGAGGATACTGTACGGCTCGGATTTTCCCAATATTCCCTATGCCTGGGACAGAGAGCTGAAAGTGTTGCTGGCGGCGGCTCTTCCCCCTGGTGTGCTGGGGCAGATCACCAGGGAAAATGCAGTCCGGTTTTTTAATCTTGACGGGACTGCCTGAAGATGTTGACCTGCTGTTGCAAGAAGTGCTCAGGGCTTTTCAACTGTGTTGCGCTCATTTTCCAGATCGATTTTCCTGCCGAGAGAGTAGGCGTCCAGAGTGGCCGTTATCCAGCACAGCAGAATAACGGCGAAGAGGAGGCCGAGAGTGCTTCCTCCCATTGCTGAGGCTGCCTGGAGTGCAATATCTGCGACCGAAGAGAGGCTGACAGCGTTGCTTGACTTCTGAATTGTGTTGATGATGGCGAAAGACAGCTGAATAAGTTTGAAGGAAAAAACTGCGAGGCAGCCGCAGACCACCAGCAGAAAAAAACCACCGCGCAGATAATGTTTAAAAAGCACTTGTCCAAGACCGGGAACAACAAGGCCTGACAGCAATGCTCCTTTGACGGCATTGTTCATCTCTTTCTTCCTCCCATTTGGTTTGCAGTTGTGAAAGCCGGTCCAGTATCTATAGTAGTATAACGTATGTGGTGCAGGCTTACAATCAGAGAGAGAAGGCGGGCGGCAATCGTTAAATCATGTTTGAAAAGCACTGCTGCTGTGGTATTTTATTTCTATCTCAAAGAAAGCCATCGGACGGTATGCGGAAAATCTGTACCGGTTTCTTTTAAGCCTTTTTGAATAAAACTATTGTAGCACTGGATACCTATGAAGACGACGAAATCTGTCGGAAAACGAATTGCTGCTGTGATATTCCTGCTGCTGGCCGGAGGCGGGCTCTACTGGGTGTTCGAGTCGGGCTTGAGGGAGAGTGAGCGCGTCGGAGTCAGGGAAGGAAAAGAACGTCTGGTACCGGTTGAAGTCCAGGAAATTCAAACCGGAGCCATAGAACTGCGTCGTACATTCAGTGGGGCACTGGAGCCGCGGGCTGAATTTGTTGTCGCCCCGAAAGTTGCCGGCCGACTGGAAAAACTTACGGTTAATATCTCCGATGAAGTGAGCCGCGGGCAAGTGGTGGGTGAGCTTGAAGATGATGAATATGTTCAGGCCGTGGCCCAGGCCGAAGCAGATCTGGCTGTGGCCAGGGCAAATCTGTCAGAGGCTCGCAGCGAACTTGAAATAGCCAGTCGTGAACTGGAACGGGTGGTAACGTTGCGACAGCGGGGAGTCGCCTCGGAGTCACAGCTTGATGCGGCCAGAGCCAATCAACTGGCAAAAGAGGTGAAGAGTGAGGTGGCCCAGGCCAATGTCAGCCGTGCCGGCTCTCTTCTGGAGACAGTGAAGATACGGCGGAGCTATACCCGCATTTCGGCCGGCTGGAGTGGTGGTGCAGAGAAGCGGGTGGTGGCGGAACGTTTTGTGGATGAAGGCGAAATGGTTGCGGCCAATACACCTCTTCTGCGCATTGTCGAGATCGCGCCTATTATCGGGGTGATATTTGTTACCGAACGGGATTATGCTCTGCTACAGCCGGGACAGAGCGTTGCTCTGGTCACGGATGCCTATCCGGGAGAAACGTTTTGGGGAAATATCGAGAGGATTGCCCCGGTATTCAAGGAGACATCCAGGCAGGCCAGAGTCGAGGTGAAAATAGAAAATGAAGATCAGCGTCTGAAGCCCGGCATGTTTATCAGGGCCACGGTTGTTCTGCAGAAAATAGCGGATACCCCTCTTCTGCCCGAGCAGGCGCTGACGAAAAGAGGTGATGTCACCGGTGTGTTCCTGGTGAATGAGGAGGGCACATCGGTCAGGTGGCACCCTGTTGAAGTCGGCATACGGGATGGCAATATGGTGCAGCCTCTGGGCGAGGGGCAGCTCAGAGGGCGTATCGTCACCCTGGGGCAGCAGCAGCTTAAAGACGGTTCAAAAATCACCATTCCCAAAAAGCAGTCGGCTTCCACCACTTCCGCTACAAAGGAAAAAGGCTGATGCATCTCCCCAGATTCAGCGTCCAGAGACCCGTTTTTACCACCATGATCACCCTGATCGTGGTGGTGATGGGAGTTTTCTCCCTGGCCCGTCTCAAGATCGATCTGCTCCCTACCATAGAGCTTCCGACTCTTTCGATCCGCACCAATTACCAGGGAGCCAGTCCTGAGGTTATGGAGCGCCTGGTCACCGAGGTGATCGAAGAGATAGTCGGTACGGTTCCGGGAGTAGTGGAGATGTCTTCTCAGTCCTCGGAGGGGAATAGCACGGTGCGGGTCAGTTTTTCCTGGGGTACCGATATCAATACAGCGGCCCTCGATGTGCAGGCCGCGCTGGAAAACGAAATGAATGAACTGCCGGAGGATGTCATTCGTCCCCGAGTCAGAAAATTTGATGTCAACAATTTTCCAGTTGTTATCCTGGGAGTTTCCAGCGATCTCGACCCGGTAGAACTGACCGATCTGGTTGAGGATCAGGTGAGTTATCGTCTTGGTCGTCTGCCCGGAGTCGCTCAAGTCGATCTGTTTGGTGGGTTTGACCGTGAAGTCAGGGTGGAGCTTGATCCGGATCGGCTGAAGGCGTTGGGTTTGCCGCTGGATACGGTTCTTGATGCAATTCGCAATGCCAATCTCGACCTGCCGACTGGTAAAATTGTTCAGGGCCGCTACGAAATTACCCTGCGGGCCCCTGCTGAGTTCACCTCTCTTGAGGAGATTAGGGACACCGTGGTAGTGCGGCGTGACGGTGTTGCCGTAAAACTTGGGGAAATTGCCAGGATACTGGATACCTATGAAAAAAAGACACGTATTGTCCGGGTGAATGGAGAACGTGGAATCCGCCTGGGTATTCGTAAGGAAGCCGATGCCAATACGGTGGAAGTGGCTCAAGCGGTTCTTCGTGAAATAGAGGAGATCAATCGGGCTTATCCTCAGATTTCCGTCATTTCCATTATCAATCAAGGCAATTTTATCGAGCGCTCCATTGCCAATGTGGCTCAGTCGGTTCTCTACGGCGGAGGGCTCTCCGTACTTGTTCTTCTCTTTTTTCTGCGAAATATACGTTCTACAGCAGTCATTTCTCTGGCCATTCCTATTTCGGTGATCGCTACCTTCGCCCTGGTGTATTTCGGCGGGTTGACTTTGAATCTGATGACCCTGGGGGGATTGGCCCTTGGGGTAGGCATGATGGTGGACAGCTCGGTGGTGGTTCTGGAAAACATATTCCGCCGCCGTGAAGAGGACCTGGAAAAACCGGAAACGGCAGCTGTCAGTGGGGCCCGGGAGGTTGGGCCGGCCATTATCGCCAGTACCATTACCACTCTGGTTATCTTTCTCCCCCTGGTGTTTGTCGGAGGAGTTGCCGGAGTTCTTTTTCAAGAACTTGCCTATGTGATTATTTTTTCGCTCCTCTGTTCCCTGCTGGTCTCGCTCAGCCTGCTGCCCATGCTGGCTTCGAAGCTGCTGGAGACTCCCGAACAGCTGCGCAGACGGCGTTCTGGCCTGCTGGCAAAGTTGATACGGTGGTCGGATTCTCTTTTTCACAAGCTGGACAGCGGGTATCGCAAGCTTCTCGAAAACGTTCTGCGGCAGCGGCTGCTCACTGTTTTTATGGCACTGCTGCTTCTGGGTGCCAGCCTGCTGCTCACCCCTTTTATCGGCAGCGAGTTCCTGCCGCCAAGCGATGAAGGAGAGGTGCGCATCAGTGGTGAGATGAAGATCGGTACTCACCTTGACCTTCTTGATCGGCAGGCCCGGAAACT